>CAXMNO010000522.1:0-3041 GCA_964194655.1 uncultured Acidimicrobiia bacterium | reverse complement strand
CTTGCCGGTCTTGGCATCGAAGCAGCTGAGTATGCCATTGTCCGAGACCGTAAACGAGCCTCGGTTGCCGTTGTAGCACTGCTGCGTTTGCTTGAGGGCTATCAAAAGCCTGTAGAAGAGGATGCTTAAGAGGCCGTGGGGGCTTAAGAGGATTGGGGATAGAAGACGTCGTGCGCCCCCTTTTCGCTACGCGTCATACTGGAGAGCGTCTCAATAAAAAGAGCGAAAAGCTCCGACTGTGAGGAAATGGAGAGCTTAGCGTAAGCGTTTTTGCGGTGGGTCTTTACGGTTTCCTCGGAGATTGCCAGGCAGAGCCCAATCGATTCAGAAGAGTGGCCGCGCAGGATAAGACTCATCACCTCGCGTTCACGGTCGGTCAAAGCCGGATCATCCATAGCTAAAAATACTGCCTCAATATCAATGCCGGGAGATCTTCCATGAATGTCTTCAGGCGCGTGCGTTTCAGCATGCCAAATATCGCCCCAATGGCGATGCGTTAAAGCATCGATAATGGGAACCACCTGACCCAGGCGGTCGAGTTCTTCATCCGTGATCGGCGGGCTATCCGAGCGACGATAGAGTGAAAAGATCGCCATAGCGCCGTTTGGGAGCCGGGAAAAGAGACCGACTTCCTCCAAATGTTCAGGCCAATGGGAAGTCCTATAGCCCATTTCTTCCGCCGCGGTGACAGTCACGTTGTATTGCCGGTAACGTTCGATTTCAAAATACCCGGCAGGCGCGACATCACGCATTCGGTATACACCAGGAGCTGTTCCTTCCGTGCAAGCTTGATAGAAGGGATCGAGCACATAGGTGCCATTTCTGTAGGTCTCTAGGGCGGGCTTATTTGCCCTCGGAAAATTATCGAAAAGAACTTGTGGCCGCGCGGGTCCACGGTAAGCGAAAAGGACAATAAGATCATAGGAAAAGACGGCGTTTATCCACCTACAAAGTGCCTTTGCAAAGCCTTCTTGGTCCTGGTGAGCAATGAGTGCGGCGATCTCGCGGTACCAAGGACCTTCTTTAGATAAAGCAGCCATCGGGCGAAACCTTAGTTTTCAACTTCGGTACAATTTACTCTAAAAGGGCGCATCCCCCGATAGTGGTATTTCCTTCCTTCTACATTCCCCGTAAAGTCAATCCAGTTGTTCCCAGTTGTTCGTGGGCATTGACCATTCCTCGAGGTGTAAAGGAACGCGTCTTATGAGCATAAGACAAATCCCGACCGAGACAATTGGAAAATGCCGGCGCTATGTAAGCGTCACGACTCTTGGGCTTGGCAGCTCCACTTTAACCTCCCTGTCGCTCTGCTCTCACTTGACGGGAACTGCCAAGTCAAAGGCGTTGAGCCTTTCGGAGGGAGCTCCTGACCCCCCGAAGGCTCTTCGCCTGCTCCCTGATCAGCACGGCCGGACTTTGCCGCTAAGCAGCTCCGTTGGGATGCGTGCGCTTGACGCATCGAAGGTGGGGCCCCTCTCGATGTGGGCTGTTCACTGTGCTGAAGTTCCGAGGCGAATGAAAACTGCGTCTGCTTTTCAACCCCTAGCGAGGGACGTTCGAGAAATCTGAGCTGATGGGGAAGGCCGCTCGATTTCTTGTCCCTCGCTTTTTTTCCAGTCCTCGAAGCACTAGCCTCAAAGCACTAGCGTTCTTGTCCCGCCGTCATCCCGCTTGTCCCGCCGTTATCCCGGACGTCTTCCTTTATTTGATTTTTGCGGGCAAACCGCTAAGTAAAGGGGCCACCCAGTAAGGCATCGCCATGCGGGGTGGGTGATTTAGTGGGAGCATCGACATTATGGCTTACCGTGTCTTTATCGACGGCGAAGCGGGAACGACCGGATTACAAATCCGCGAGCGGTTGGCACCGCGCGGCGAAATTGAGCTTTTATCGCTGTCCGACGGCGATAGGAAAGATCCGCATGCGCGTCGTGAGGCTCTTAATAACGTCGACTTAGCCATTCTTTGCCTGCCTGATGCTGCAGCTATCGAGGCTGTATCCATGATCGAAAACCCGGATGTGAGGGTTATCGACGCCTCAACCGCACATCGTGTTGCGCCAGGTTGGGACTACGGATTTGCAGAAATGACGTCGGGGCAGGCAGAACGTATTGCAAAGAGCCACCGCGTGGCGAATGTTGGCTGTTATGCAACGGCCTCAATCGCGCTGCTGCGGCCTTTGGTCGAAGCTGGCCTGCTGGCGCGTAAGCACCCCATTTCGATCAACGCGATTTCCGGTTATAGCGGGGGCGGCAAGAAGTTGATCGAGGCTTTTGAGAACCCGGACAGCAGCGAATACGACAAGCGGCCCTTCTGGCTCTATGCACTCAAACTTGCGCATAAGCACGTGCCGGAAATCCAGGCATATAGCCAGCTGGAAAAACCGCCGCTTTTCGTGCCCTCAGTCGGCCGCTTTGCTCAAGGCATGTTGGTGAGTATTCCGCTGCAACTCTGGTCTCTCCCCGGTAAGCCGACACCGAGCGACGTCCAAACAGCGCTTGAGGCACATTACGAAGGCGCACGCTTTGTAGAAGTCGCCAGGCTTTCCGAAACTGAGGCGATGGAAAAGCTGGATCCTGAAGGCCTAAACGGGACCAACGATATACGCCTTCATGTCTTTGGTGATACCGAAAAAGGGCAAGCGGTGTTGGTTGGGTTGCTGGACAATCTTGGCAAGGGCGCATCGGGCGCGGCTGTGCAAAACCTCAATCTCATGCTGGGTTTGGACGAAAGCATAGGTCTGGAATCGAGCCACGCGGCTTGAGGTGGTCCGGGGCTATTTCGCTAAAAGAAGACACGCCGTATCAGGTTAAGGCCGACGATCAGCAGGGACCAAACGATAAGGCGGCGGAATAGGGTCTCGTCCAGCCGCCGACGCCACTTTGCCCCCAACCAAAGGCCGAGCAATGATGGCACCGCCGCGAATGCTGAGACGATGGCACGGTCATAGGTCAAAACGGAAACCGACCAGAAGGCGGCAACTAAGAATAACGAGGCGGAAAACCAAACGACCCCTGCAACCGTGACAAAGAATTCTTTCTCAA
>CAXMNO010000521.1:0-2443 GCA_964194655.1 uncultured Acidimicrobiia bacterium | reverse complement strand
ATAAGAACTCGGAAATGCATAACCTGATCTCGGTTGGTGCGAACTTCGTTGAGTCAGTTGGTGGCGTCGACATCGCGCTAGCCGGTGGCTATCGTCGGGCTGAAGCTAGCGATAGTTCCGGCGACCAAGATCCTGAGCAGTGGTCAGGTGCCCTTGTCCTCGGCGCACAGGGCTTTTCTGTCGGCGCCTCCTTCGCCGTTGAAGACAGTGACCGCTCGACCGATGGCTACAGTGCTCACGTTGGCGTGAGCTACTCCACCGGTCCTTGGTCGGTTGGCACCAGCGGTTTCCACAGTGAAGTCGAAGGCAGCGCCACTGCCGGCGAAGACGAACTGGATGCAGTCCAGGCCGCCATTGCTTACTCTGTCGGCCCTGGCATCACGGCCAGCTTCACTGTTCTCTATGCAGAGTGGGAAGACGAATCCGGAGTAGAATCCGACGGCTGCGGTGGTATCGTTGGCTTGCAATTGGGCTTCTAGTCCATTTCTTGCTACGCCGCGAAAAGCGATTGGAAGGGGCTGGTTTTCCAGCCCCTTTCTTTTTTTGTCACCGGTTATCGATTTTCGTTCAAACCGCTAAAAAGGGGCTCCAAAAAGGCCCGGTACCGCTCCCATCGGCCGACCGCACTGCTATTGAGAGGTTGGCGCACTTGCAAGTTACTGGCTGTGGCGACGTTACGCCGCGCTTTGTGAAAATCGAGGAAGTTGTTGCTCCATTCCAGGCCCAAAAAGGCACATAGGGTTTGCAACACTTTTTCCGGTTCCCTGGTCAGGTCTTCATAGGATAACTCGAAGGTCGGTACCATGTCCGCCTTTAGCCAAATTTCCATCAACGTCTCATATGCGCGGTGATACCGGGCTAGCTCTGCAAGGTCATGGCAAAAAGTGTGACCGGCGGTAAAATTATGGAAATAGCACGAAAGACAGACGTCCCTTGGATCGCGCTTCACCCATATAATCCTGGCTTCTGGAAGGATTGCGCGGATTAGTCCAATGTGGAGGAAGTTTTCGGGTAGTTTCTCCAGCACCAAGCCGCTTTTAATTTTCTTGTCAGCGAGATCTGAGAAGTAGGTGCGGCGAAGTTCCATCCTTAGCTCATCATCAACGGCGGGGAGGCTACTGGGATAGCTTGGAACGCGTGAAGAAAGCCGGTGCAATGCCAGCGACTCGCCAACGGATCGAACGGTACGATCTTGCAAAAGTATCTGTTCAATCAATGTCGTGCCCGAACGCGGCATACCAACAATAAAAACGGGGGTGGCACCGCGGCTCTCCGCTGCGCCGAATCGGCTAGGCTTTAGAGATTTTACAATCGGCCTTATAGCCTCGATAAAAGTATTGAGCTTTCGATCCTCCGGTATGCTGCCTGCGGGGCGCTTTCTTACCAATGACAAATCGTTGAATTGGCGGAAGTGCTCAAAAGCGGCGGCGTAATTCCCCGTGCGATCTGCAATATGTCCAAGCGCTGCGTGAATGAGTATTGTGTCGCCCTCAGCAACACTTAGGCTCCTTAAGCGGATCTCAAACTGCTCTTTTATTTCTCGCGAAATTGCGCGCTTGCTGCCCTTCACCGTCAACGCTAGACCATAAAATGCTCGCGCGTTCGTCGGCTGAACCGCAAGGACTTTCTCGAAAGCCTCAATAGCCGTTTCTGTGTCCCCTGTATCGGTTGCAACGTTGCCAAGGCCGAGCTGCGCACCGGTGAAACTCGGATTCGATTTGATTATCCGGCGATAGGCTCGGATAGCGTCCTCACTTCGTCCGGCCTTGCCTAAGAGACTTGCCCTATTCGCCTGCAGTTCGACTGCCTTTGGGGCCATCTTGACCGCACGCTCGGCATACTTCAGGGCTTCGTTGTGGTTCCCCAAAGCAGAATGCGTTAAGGCCAATGCATTGGAAATTGTCGGTTCTTTGGATAGCTTTTGATGTGCTTTCAAAAGATGATTGAGTGCTTCGTCGTTTCGCCCTGCCTTCATAAGGGCGAGCCCCAAATGTCCGTGCAACACTGGATCACCGGGACGCAGGCGCACCCGCTTAATCAAATCGTCGAGTGAATTCACCAATTCCCCACTTACCCCCAGCGCAAAGCCAGACCGAACCATGACAACAAAATCAGTTTCTGGCCTGCCTTTATCAAATTAGACAAATCTTTGTTCACGGCCCGGCAAAAGATGTCAAGCTTACCCCCGCACAGAGGCGAGCCGACTCGAGGCCTCTTAAAGAATCGAACATTCGCATGGCAGTCACGCTTTGGCGGTAAAAGTTTCCCTGCCCTACGTATTCTTATCCCTCATTAACTTTAACTGCCGATTTGAGAACCCTATCGAAGGCCCTGAATTAGTACATTTTTAATAAACTGGGGCCAGCAAGGGGAGATTGTGTGGCAAAAAAGAAACAGTGTGTGGTTTTTGTAACTTTATTTGATGCAACACTGTTGACGATGC
>CAXMNO010000520.1:0-5334 GCA_964194655.1 uncultured Acidimicrobiia bacterium | reverse complement strand
AGAGGGTTTCTCTTTCGCTATCCCAAATGGCGAAGGCGAACATGCCTTCTAAGCGTTCGACACAAGATTCCTGCCAACGCTCCCAGGCTTGGAGGATGACCTCGGTATCACTCTTGGTGTGAAAGCGCCCGCCTTCTCCCTCGAGCTCCCGGCGAAGGGCTTGGTAATTATAGATTTCGCCGTTGAAGATGACGCAGACGGACTTTCGTTCGTTGAAGAGCGGCTGTGCCCCCCCTTCAAGATCTATGATCGCAAGGCGGGTATGTCCGAGCCCAATGCCGGGGGCCACGAATTTGCCCTCACCATCAGGCCCGCGGTGGTGCAGGACTTCGGTCATCCGGGCGAGCACGCCTGCATCGGGCTCGCGCAGGCCCTGGATATCGAAAAGTCCGGCAAGACCACACATTCTTATCTATTAACTCCGTTAAGGCCCTATCTTTTAACTCCGATAAGGCAGTTTCTTGCGTGTTTAGCCATCCTCGGGGTCTCCTGGGGAAGGGGTGAGCATTTGATCGATCGAGGGAAGGCTTGCCGCGATTGCCCGCAAGCTCTCGATTGCTTTTGTCATGTTTTCGGCAGGGAGCGATAGGGCGATGCTCGCACTATCGCGTCTCAGTCCGAAAAGGGTTTGAAAGGCCTGGCGTGCCTTGGCGATGGCGCGATTGCCTGTCGCGTGCCCGCCAATCCAGTACCATTGAATGGTCAGACGCTTGTGTCCTGCTTGATTGACGAGTGTGAGCGCACGGGCCTCCAAGATCTCTCCATCAAAGCGGATTTCGACGGGTTCGATGCCAAGGCGGGCCCATCCGGCAAGGAGCGCGCGGCTGTTTGCCTCATTGATAAGCTCAGCACCCGGCCGTGGTGGGGCATAGAAGGCGACATGGAGATCAACCACTTCGCCGTTTGATTCCAATGTGGCATGGAGCTGACTATCAGGCTGAATAAACTCAGGCCGCCAATTACTGCGCGAAGGTGCTGTAACTTGCCATTCTCCAAGGCGCGCCGGAACTTCCAAGGCGCGCCCGCTATGAGGCGAAGTGTTGTTGAAGAAACTCCTAGCGTGAGCGGCGCTGGTCGAGGCAAGGGCGATGATTGCAAGGCCCAACATCAAAAGGCGGAAGGGTGAGTTTTCAACCCTCTGGAAATATTCCGCTCGCCGAGGACCCCGCCACCGCGACCTCTTGCGAAAAAAGAAGCCACAAAGAAATAGAAGCAGCGTGATGCTTGTCAAAAATAGCCAGCCGTAGGTTAAGTGATCGAAGCTGACAGCAGCCCCGCGGTCGAACCAGTAGGCGAAGAGGACAGAGCCCATGGCTCTGAGGGCATTCGCCATCAAGGTCACGAAGACGCTAAAAGCGATAAAGAGGGCACCACGTAGGAAATCTCCAATTATGAGATAGGCGTAAACGAGGCTTAGCGCCAAAATCGGCAGCATAAAACGCAGCCCCGCACAGGCCTCGGCAATCTTGAACTGGCCGCCGGGAACGATGATGAGGACGCCGTCTAAATGGACTGGCACGCCAAAGAGGCGCAGCCCACTTTGAACAAGCCAGGCAGCAAGATCTTGCAGGTACGGCAAAAGAAAATCGCCTGCCGGAATGGCCATGTAGAGATAAAGCAAGGCGAATAAGAGGCTCCCCGCGACCCGCCACCCAAGCAGTGTGACGGTGCACCCCTGGATTATTAAAATCAAAGATAGCTGGGCGACGAGCATGGTATTTGCGGCCATGCCGATCAGCCAGCCAAAGCACGCGGCAATAACAAGCGCGAGACCGGTAACTGAGGGGCGCGGTTTGATGTGAACGAGGTCGTCACGCTTCCACCAAATAAGGAAGAGCGCAATTGGAATGATAAAGGGGCCATGCCCATAAGTGCTGGAGGACAGCCAGACCTTTATCATGGCTTGCAGCGTTCCGGCGAAGGAGAAGAGAATGACGCTGAGGCAAAGTACGAGGACAAAAACCGCCCAACGCCAGGGCACTCCACTGGGCAATGCCGTCTCGAAGACGCGCGATCTGGAGAGGGCCGGCATTCTCACTCTCCAACCGACGCAAAAGGGCACTTCGCGGACATTAACGCATCAAGACGTGCCAAGCTCGGTCCCCACTGATAGTGCCGGCCAATGCAGGCCCGCGCTGCTTTGCCTAGTTGCTCTGCCAGTTCCTTTTCCAGGAAAAGCTTGGTGAGGCTCTTGGCGAAGTCTTCCGCACTTTGGGCAACGAGCAGGTCTTGCCCCGGGACAATGCGGTGAAGTCCCTTGATGGCTAAGGGCGTTGTAACCACCGGTTTACCAAGTGCCATAGCCTCGAGAATTTTATTGGGCACGCCCTGAGGGATGCGCAAGGGAATAGCAACGGCACCGGCAGAATAAAGATAAGGCCTAACGCATTCAACAGCGCCGGTCACGCTAACACCGTTGCGTGCCGCTAGGCGTTTGACCTCAAGCGCAGGGTTTGCGCCGACGATCACGAAGTTGATTTCCGGATCAACATCACGCAGGGCTGGCAGTACTTCATCGCAAAACCAGATGACAGCATCGACGTTTGGCAGGTAGTCCATAACGCCCACGAATGCGATGGTCTTCGCGTTTACCGTCTGGGGTCTTGCGAGTGCATTCAAAGCGGAAATCTCAGGCAATGCCGCGCCGTTGGGAATGGCGGTGATGCGCTCCACATACTCCGGCAGATAGCCGCGGAAACGTTCGGCTTCAAAGTCTGAGACAAAGGTCACGAAATCGGCTTTAGGGGCGATCCCGATTTCATAGCTCAGAAGAAGCCGAGCTTCACGTTCGTAAATCCAGCGGGAAAGGTGCTTCGTGTGGGCAGCGTAGTCTTGCCATTTCCGTGAATCGAGGTCGACGAAGTCGAGGATACATAAGGGATTGTTATTTGCTCTTTCTGGCAAATATTGCGCCATCGCACCAGAATAGGCGAATAGAGTTGAGATTTCGGCGCGGCTAAGGGTTTGTTCGACCCAACGCTTGAATTCGGCGCTGCGATAGTGAGCGATGCTTATGGGTGTCCCTTGCAAAAGAGCCGCAAGGCATCGCCGGTTATAGGCGTTTCGCGGCACGCGCTTGGCATAGACCTCCGCGCAGAATTCGCGCAATTTTTGGATGTGGGTTTCTTCTTCCTCACTGTCGTAAAAACAGCCTAGATATACATTGTGCTCTTCCGCAAAGTGTCGGAGAAACTGCCAGGCGCGAATTTTATCCCCCCTGTTGGGAGGAAAGGGCGGGCGGTGTGAGAGGAAGAGGAGATTACCCAAGGTTCACCCCAAATTTCGCACGATATATGGTCCGATGAACTTGCTTAGCCTGAGGGGAAGGTGCTTCCAAAGAGTAATGAAAACTTTATATTTCGGGTTCAGTGGATTGATGTCGGGCACCTCTTCTATCTTGTTGAGCCAATAGGAATAGGTCATTGCCCCCGGCTCAAATCCCCAATTTTTCTTGAAGTTATAAGAACCGCTGGCCACCTTGCTGCGACCGAAATTGAAGTGTTTTAGGTTGTTTGCCACCGCACGCCTCACGACCTCCCAATACATAAAATCATTAGCGGCGAGGTATCGTGCCTCGCGCCGGGCTCCTGCGTGATAGGGCATGATCGTCTCGCGGAATTTAAAGCATAGGACGGCGCTTATCGGTCGCTCGTTCTTCAATATGGTCAGGACTTCGCAGTCATTGCCGAATGCCTCTTTGAGGGCCCTGAAGTAAGCCTTTGGCAGGGCAGGCGTGCCCAGGTTGCGAACGGTTTCAGCGAAAAGGCGGTAAAGCGTCTCAACATCCTCATCAAGCCTGCTTTCAAGCCCAAGCGATATCCCTTTTCGGACCATTGCACGGCGTTTGCGGTGTAGTTTTGCAAGAATGAGCGCTGGATCGTTTTCCAAGGCGAGCTGGAAAGAGGCATAAAGATCCGATCGTTGCTGCCATCCGTCGTATGCGCCTTTGAACGCTGAACGGCATTCAAGAAAATCTACCCCAAGCGCCTCTGCCTTTTCTTTCGCTGCCCCTATAAGAGCATTTTCGATATTCTGATCGAGCGCAGCAGGCCCACCTTGATCGCAAAAGGCAAGCGAGCTCAGGCGATTTCCAAAAAGGCGAGACTTTATATGGGCCAGCGGCAAGACGCCCACGATCTCCCCCGACCGCTCCGCATAGAGATAGTGGGTTTGGTGACCCAGGCTCTCTTCAAGGACGCTTCGCCAGCCAGACTTGTGGAAGAAGGTTGCATCAGTAAAGCCTTCGACAAAGCGATCCCATCTTTGCTCTTCTCCGGTGGCGAGGGTTTTGAGGGAAAGGGTGCTCATTGGACCCCCGCGCCATTGTGGCTCTTCGTCTCGTTCGAACTTTCGGTGGGCTTGATGACATCCTTAAAGGCATCCCTCACGGGAACCCATCTGAAGGATTGCAGCAGAGGTATCAACCTCTCTCTCTGGCGGTGGAGATTGTGGTAGTGCCTGAAACGTGCCAATGCACTTGCTTGGTGTTGCTTGGGCTGGTCTTTATCCATCTCCCAACTGTGGAAGTAAAAAATACACGGTTGCTGTTCATGCTGATTTACACGGTTGAGCGCCCACCTGGTCAGAGCTTTAGGGAGGAGCCTAAAGTACCCGCCGCCACCGCAAGGAAGCGCCTGGCCGGCGACGCGAAACGTGCTCACCGGGAGTTCAATAACGCCACCTGTTTCGCACGGATGGTAGGCGAACCTCGGCGCGCCAGGCATTCCATAGTCGTCATGACGGATGGGATAGATGCTGGAGCTATAGCGATAGCCCACTTCTTGCAAAATTGGGTGAGCCCACGGCGTCGTCTCCCCGATGGAAAAGCTTGCAGCCCGGTAACCCGAAACTTCCTGTCCGCTTAGATCTTCGAGAAGTATTTTTGTCTTTTTGCAGTCTTCACGAAAGGCCTCAGGCGTCTGCTGGTCCACGCGCTTATGGTCCCAGCCATGGCTTGCGATCTCATGGCCCGCCGCAACGATCGCCTGGACTGTGGTAGGGTGGCGCTTTGCGATCCAACCTAGCGTGAAGAAGGTCGCATGAACGTTCTGTTCTTCGAAGAGTTGAAGCGTTGCGTCGACCCCTTGGGCAATCCGGCTGGGTAGGCTATGCCAGTCATCGCGTGAGATGTGCTTATCGAAAGCGTGGACTTGAAAATAGTCCTCAACGTCTACAGTCATCGCGTTTGCGCGGTGCTTTGCGTTCTGGCCCACCGACATCACGCCCAACCTAGTTTCCGTGCTGTCGCTTGACGAGCAGATCCAAAAGCTGGCGGAGCATTTTTTCGATGCTTTTTACCTCGCTTTCCAGCTCTGAAATTCTACTCTCAAGCCC
>CAXMNO010000519.1:0-4682 GCA_964194655.1 uncultured Acidimicrobiia bacterium | reverse complement strand
TGGGGACTGTAGCTTCAGCAAAGGCAAACAGCAGCTTCGCGCCATGCTTGATGATGCCGTTATATTCCTGCGAGGTTCCTGGCAGGAAGCCGGGAACATCGACGAAGGTCACGATGGGAATTTCAAAGCAGTCGCAAAAACGCACAAACCGCGCCCCCTTGATCGAGGAGGCGATATCGAGGCAACCGGCCAAAACCATAGGCTGATTGGCGACGATTCCCACCGTTTGTCCGCCCATGCGTCCGAAGCCAATGACGATGTTTGCTGCATAACCGGGCTGAAGTTCGAAGAACTCGCCCTCATCGACCACCTTCCCGATCAGCTCCTTAATGTCGTATGGCTTTGCCGGATCTGCTGGCACCAAGGTATCGAGGGAAAGCTCATCACGATCTATCGGATCTTCAGTTGGCCGGTCGGGCACGCGCTCGCGATTGGAGGAAGGCAGAAAATCGAAGAAGCGCCGCATCTCCAGCAGCGCCTCAACATCGTTTTCAAAGCCTAGATCGGCGACACCCGATTTCGTCGTGTGCGTCGTTGTTCCACCCAAGGCCTCAGCCGTCACAGTTTCATGCGTGACCGTTTTCACCACCTCAGGCCCGGTCACAAACATGTAGGAGGTATCGCGGACCATAAAAATAAAGTCGGTCATCGCAGGGGAATAGACAGCACCGCCCGCGCAAGGCCCCATGATGAGGGAGATCTGCGGTACAACGCCCGATGCCAGCACGTTACGCTGAAAGACCTCCGCATAGCCGCCCAAGGAAGCGACACCTTCTTGAATTCTTGCACCACCCGAATCGTTCAAGCCGATCACAGGCGCGCCGACCTGGACGGCCTTATCCATGATCTTGCAAATCTTTTCGGCGTGCGGTTCCGAGAGTGAGCCACCGAAAACGGTAAAGTCTTGTGAATAAACAAAGACCAATCGGCCATTGATCATGCCATGGCCTGTGACAACGCCATCGCCCGCAACGCGTTGCTCGCCCATGCCAAAATCCTGGCAGCGGTGCTCAACGAACATATCCCATTCTTCAAAGGAACCAGCGTCGAGAAGAATCTCCAATCGCTCGCGCGCTGTGAGCTTACCCTTGGCATGCTGGATCTCAATGCGTCTCTCACCACCGCCCTGGCGCGCTTCTTCCCGCTTTTCCCCAAGCCGTTTTAGGATTTTCTGCATCCCCCTGCCCCGCATTATGTTTCTTGTGACAGTCGCTAATGTTGCGCTGCAATATTCTTGAATAACATATGGCGCGTCCAGGGAGAAGCCCGCGACCACGCCTTAGTTTTGCAATTTAGCCGACGCGCACGAGTCCCAAAAAGCGCTCGGCATCAAGAAGATCGCGCTCCAGGTTTTGTCGCCGCTTTAAAGCTTCTTCATCTTCACCCCAGAGTTCAGCTTGGTAAAGCTCATCCAGCAAGGAAAGCTTGGCCGCTTCTCCCGCTGCGATCTGTCCATGCGCTGTTGCAAGCGATAGAACAAGCGAACCAGCCGCCCTTGTGAGGGCTGCAACGGCCATCAACTCCAAATCATCCAAGCGCTCAACGTCTTTCCTCAAGGCTATCAAGGCGCCCGCAGGTTGGTCGGTGGGGAGAATGCCCGTGGTCGTAACAAGCACTGCATCCAACTCCAACGCTGCCCAATCCAACAGAGGCTGCCAGGATTCGCTCTGCCTACGGCGAAGCTCCGGCTGCTCCTCCGTTGCCCAATAGCAAAGAAGATCATGCGCGCCGTAATCAGCCGTCTCCGTAATCACGATTTCACGGTTTGGCACAACATTATCCAGGGCCGTGCTTACCAAAGACATCATGGGCATGCTCGCAGGATCGACTTTACCCTCCTGCGCCTCCCACTCCTCAGCTATCGCATCGGCCAAGCAGCGCATCTCAAGGATCAGTTCTTGCTTGGCAGGTGTGCGCAGCACACGGCCATCTAAGGTAATGCGGAACCCGCCTTGGTCCTCGCTCACCCCTACCGCTTTATAGAATCTCTTAAGGTCTTTATTCATAACTCACTATCAATCAAACAGATCGCCAATTTTCCCAAAATCTTTCTTAAAGCTTTCCAGGGCATTTCCGATGGAATCATCGTCACTGCCCTGCTCTGGGCTAGGCTCTGGGGCCGGTGCAGCAGGTTCACTAGTGGCTGCAGCAGACTTTGCTGGTGCTTCAGTTTCAACGGCGCCCGCCTGCAGCGCGCAAGGATCATCGTTGGAGGCAGCACTGCTGCTCCCCCCACCCAAAAGGCCTGAGACGAACCCGGTTACATCGTCAACGAGCGACCCGCCATCACCCACCACCCCAGCAGCCGCACCCAATGCATCCAGCGCCACCTTAGGATTCTTCAATGTGCCGCGCACCTTGAAGGGAATGGCCAAACTCGCCACGCTTGCCTGCCTCGTTGCCGTTTGAAAATCGAACTTCAGGCTTTCATCAGCCAGATTGACATTTCCCGCGCCATTCAAGGTGAAGGCCTCACTGTCAAGAACGAGCCCGCGGCTCTGCCCCAAGCCATCGTCGAAATCGAAACCGACGTAGAGACAATTAAGATTAGAAGCCCGGTCTTGCCCCAAAAGCGGCCCAGTAATCTCACCGAGCCCAACGGCCAGAACCTTGAACAAGCGATTGTCGATTGTGCCATCGCGTGATGAAAGAACGGCCTTGCCGTCCAGCTGAGATGCTATGGCACGCGGTGATGCGCCCGCGCCTTTAAGCGCCACTTCGACGTCCAACTTCCCGGAAAGCTCCTCGCTCACCTCCGCGTCACGCAGCAGTTGGCCATAATCGATACCTTTGCCATCGAGCGTAAATTTAAGGCTGGCAGGCGATACCTTGCTATCCAGAGATAAGCTGGCATTTATGCGCCCGCTGGCCAATCCAGCTTCAATGGGATCGGCGCGCAACACGCCTTGATCTATAACCAGCGCAACGACGAGGCCGGTTAAATCAGACCCCGAAGGTAGGCTTAGCCGTTCTACCTTCAGATCGAGTTTGACATCAGCAGCACTTAATGCATCCAGCGGCAAGGGTGCATCGGGTATTACGAAGGGCGATTGGGATTGAGCGTTTGAAGCCGCAGTGCCGTCACCTTCTTTCAAGAAATCAGCCATATCTAGATTGCGTGAGAAAAGAGAGCCGGTCACTTTGGGCCGTGCCGCGCCAAGATCAATCTCCGCTGTTCCAGAAAAGTCACTTGAGCCAACAACCAAATCCAGGCCGGAAACGCGATAGATATTCTCCCCACTCTCAAGGCGGCCGGATAGCCGATAAGGGCCGATAGGCGGAAATGAGGCTTTCAGGGCCTCACCGAAGTCGGCGAGAGATTTACCCTCGAACGAAAAGTTCAGATCGGCTTGCGGCCCGGCATCTTTAAGCGCCGCACGGCCATCGAGCGCCAATTCAGCCCCGCCGAAAAGGACCGTCAATCCAACTGGGATGTCTTTGCCCTGGTTGAAATCCGTGAAGGCCCCAAGGCTGCCCGAAAGCTCGAAGGGCGCCCCGTCGAAGGCCCCCAAAGCCGAAAAGGTGATGGCATCTGAAAGTCCTTCGCTTTCAGCCGCGACGCTTTCTAAGTTCACCACGAGACGTTCACCGCTGACACCGTCATTGTAGGTCACGGTGCCGCCACTCAAGGCGAAGAGATGAACCGAAGGAAGCGCACTTTCACCATCTGCTGCGTCATCCGCCCCCGCGCTTTCCGCTTGCCCTGCACTATCCTCAGCATCTTCGCCGAACTGCCAGTTGCCGCGCCCTTCAGCGTCGGTTTCGAGGAGGATGTCGGGCTCCACCAGGATAAGGCGTTCAATTGAGATATCACCGCCGAAGAGGGGTAGGAGAGCGACTTCCAGCTCAAATCGCTTGACCTTGACCATCTCTGGCCGGCTGCCCCAATCGGCGTTGGCGAAGCGAATATCTTCGATGGAGATCGCGGGCGAGAGCGAAATATCCAGGTCGATCGCACCCGCCACCGTGAGCTTGCGCCCGGTCGCCTTTTCCGCCTCGGCCTCGATGACACCGCGATACTCTTCAAAATCCATTGTGGAGAGAATCGCCACACCGGCGACCACGACCGCGACGACCAGCGCCAACAGCCCGGTCAGTATCCATTTGAGTTTCATATCTGCTCCTAATTCAGGTCCGCCAGAACGGCCGGCAGGTCGGGAAAAGTCTCGACGACGTGGGCCACACCGAGAGCCCGGGCCCCAGCATTGACCGCCATCTGCATATCGTAACTGGTGTCGCCAATTACCACGGTCTCCTCGGGCTCGGCGCCGACTTCAGACATGGCGCGGTGCAGAATTTCGGGGTGCGGTTTGCCCGGCCCGTCGTCGGAGGTCTGCAGGGTGACGAATAGCTTGCTCAAACCGTGGCGCTCCAGGCTGCCGACCAGGCCACGGCGGCTCTTGCCGGTTGCGATGCCCAGGCAAACCTCGGGCCGGTTCAGAAGCACGAGGGTCTCGCGCACGCCGGGATACAGCGGCTCCTCGAACTGCTCGCGCGCGTGCAGGTCCCGGGATGCGGCCCGGTAGGCGTTGGCGACACGCTCGGCAGCGTCCCTGTCTTCCGAATCCGGCAGCAAGTGCGCCGCTGCGGTCTCGAGCCGCAAGCCTACGATGCGCCGGATCGCATCAGGCCCGGGCGCAGGAAATCCCTGGTCCTCGAAGGCTCGCGAAAACGCCGTCACG
>CAXMNO010000518.1:0-5956 GCA_964194655.1 uncultured Acidimicrobiia bacterium | reverse complement strand
CCTCGCCTTTGCCGCGCTGTTCTTTTTGAACTTGCCATTTCCATTGATCATCTTGGCAGCCGCCACGTATGGCCTGCTGACCGGGTTACCCCAAAGAGAGTCGCCTGAGGTAGATAGTCAGCCCGATATCAGCATTTCCGTGTCACCAGTACGTACGATACGTACAGTGGCCATCTGGCTCACCATTTGGTTTGTGCCCATCATTGCGATCTATCTGATGCTCGGAAATGGCATTCTGACTGAGATCGGCATTTTCTTTTCCAAGCTGGCAACCGTCACCTTTGGTGGCGCGTACGCCGTATTGGCTTATATGGCGCAAGACTCGGTAGATAAGCTGGGCTGGCTGACTGCCGCTGAGATGATGGACGGGCTGGGGCTGGCCGAAACCACGCCCGGGCCGCTTATTCTGGTGACGGAGTTTGTCGGGTTTTTGGCAGGCGCCCGGGCTAACGGCTCGCTCAGCATCGCCATGGGGCTGGCAGCGGCGGGCGTGACACTTTGGGTAACATTTGCGCCATGTTTTTTGTGGGTGTTCGCGGGTGCACCTTATATCGAATGGCTCGGGTCCAAGCCGCGCCTGAGCGCGGGGCTCGCGGCCATTTCGGCAGCCGTGGTCGGGGTCATTTTGAATCTTTCTGTTTGGTTTGCGCTGCATGTTCTCTTTGAGAGTGTGGTCAAACGGATAACGGGACCTTTCACGCTCTGGCTTCCTGATCTCGTGTCGCTGAATCCGTCGGTCTCAGTCATTGCAGTCATCGCCGGCGTCCTGCTTCTCGTTCGGCGCTGGAGTGTGCTCATGACTTTGGCGACATGCGCAGCCCTTGGTCTCGTCACCAATTGGCTGCTTTTGGTCTCGGCGTAGGGCTGTGTGATTATCGGAAATAGAACTGCATCCCAAAACGAGGGCTTGCGTGCTTATGTGCTCTGAGATATACAGCCCGCCGTTCCAAGAATTTGGCTTCCTCATGGGGCGCGGCAGCACTGCAATGCGACCGAGAGGGAGTTCTGGTGAACAAGAAATTACTGCTAAGGGCAGCTACGAAAAGCCTAATTTAGGCCCTGGAAGGACTGAGAGATGAAAAAAGATATTCATCCCGACTACCATACGATTACCGTCATCATGACCGATGGCACGGAATATCAGACTCGCTCGACCTATGGGGCCGAAGGCGATTCTCTTCGTTTGGACGTCGACCCGAAGACCCACCCGGCTTGGACCGGCGAGCATCGTTTGGTCGATACCGGCGGCCAGGTCGCTAAGTTCAAGAAGCGCTTTGGCAGCTTCGGCATAAGCTAAACGCTTTTTGCAACGTGTTATTTTGGCGGCGGTCGTCTCTTGTAAAAGGGGCGACCGTTTAGCTTTTTGGGAAGCCACTTGGAACGACTAACGTAGAATTCTAACGGCTATATTCGGAATCGAGCCGGGAGACGCGCTGGTAGAGCCGTAAGCTGCGATCTAGCAATTCTGCCAGGCCCGGCAAAATTTCCCCTTCAAACGCTAGATTTTCATCGCAACAAACATCCTGCTCGCAGAGGCGATATTGGGAATCGCGCGCCTTCTCGCGGGAAATTTCATTACTTTGAACCGCTTTTTGCACCAAAAGCCAGGCCATGATTTGGGTCAGGCGCGATGTGACCCGCAAAGCCTCACAAGACTGCAGGAGGATGTCGCTGGAGGAAAAGTTATGCTCGCGGGCATGTCCATCCATTGTGGTGAAAAAATCGCGCGCCTCTTCCGTCAGCTCGAAGGCTTCGCGGAAAGTTGAATCGATAAAGGCCAGTGATGCAACGACGGACACGATGGCTACTTTCCTTCCTTCATCCGGCTTTTGGCGGCTATCGACACGGTCACATCAGTCGAAAACACTCAAGCTGCTATAGAACCTAATTTTATCAGATTGTCGCTTAATAAAAGATTTGTCCCAGATTTCTCTATGGAATCAAGGCTGTCTCTTTTCCAAACACAGACATAAAACTGCACCGATGGCCTTGAAGACGAAAAATTGGGCCCTATATCTGTAGTGTCGGAGGGATGCCTATTGGAGGGTCCAAAAATCCGGCGATTAGAACCCACGGCGCGACCATGAGGTGTGCCGTTTTTGAAAACCATGTTGCTCATGATGGAGGATATGGATATGCGTAGCTTTGATATTTCCCCCCTTTACCGTGCCACGGTCGGCTTCGACCGCATGATGAATCTCCTCGATAATGCCAGCCGGGTTGATGATAGCGCGCCTAGCTATCCGCCCTACAACATCGAAAAGACCGGTGAGGATGCTTACCGGATCACGATGGCTGTTGCCGGTTTTGGCGAGGAAGACCTTGATATTACCGTAAAAGAGCAGTCGCTCATCGTTAGCGGTAAGAAGAAAGTCGACGAGAAGGAGGAGGATGTTTCCTACCTCCACCGCGGGATTGCGACGCGCGCCTTCGAACGGCGCTTCGATCTAGCCGATCACATCCGTGTCGATGCTGCAGAGCTCCGCAACGGCCTGCTTTCGATCGAGCTGGTGCGCGAGGTGCCAGAGGCAATGAAACCGCGCACCGTCAAGATCCAAGCCCCCAGCCAGACGAAGGTACTGGAAAGCAAAGCGGCTTAAAGATAGTCGTCTCTCTTTGAAGTTCACCGAAGCGAAGACTTGGGCTGGTGGTTTTCCGCCAGCCCTTTTCTTTACCTTCGACCCATTGGATCAAACCAGTATTTCTTCTTGCTCAATCGCAAAAAGCAGCCGCTAATAATAGCCTTTTACTCAAAAAATAGGCTTATACCCGCTTCGATGCTGAGGATCCAAAACCTTAAACGGACTGGCCTTTCCCCCGTCACATTCGACCTGTCGCCGGGGACTTGCTCTACGATCGAGGGCCCATCTGGTGCGGGAAAAACCCTCCTGCTACGGGCTATCGCTGACCTCGACCCCTCTGAGGGCATGGCCGAACTAGAAGGACGCACGCGAGACGCGATGTCCGCGCCCGAGTGGCGAAAGCTCGTCTGCTATTTACCTGCGGAACCCGGTTGGTGGGCGGAAACGGTGGGTGAGCACTTTCGCAAGCGCGAAGAGGTTATGCCCCTTCTATCGCGCCTTGGCCTGGATACCGACGCCCTTGATCGCCCCATTCGTCTCTTGTCAACGGGGGAGCGCTTGCGGCTCGCATTAGCGCGTGCGCTGGTGAGGCGCCCTAAGGTGCTGCTTTTGGACGAGCCGACAGGACCGCTCGATAGGAAAGCAACAGCCGCCCTAGAGGAGCTTTTACGAGAACGGCAGGATCAAGGGGCTGCACTCCTTTGGGTAACCCACGACCCAGATCAGGCAATACGCGTGGGAGGCAAGCGATTCTATATGGCAGCCGGGCAGCTCGCGCCACATGACGCAAGCAACGAGCAGGAAGTCCTGAGAGAGGCTGGCTCATGAACTACATCGAGCTTAGTTATTGGGATCTCGTTGCCGGCGGCGTCTTGGTCGTTTTGGCAGCGGGCATCTCGCTCTATCTCCAGCTTGGCCTCGAAAAGCGCTTGGCAATTGCCGCTGTGCGCATGGTTGTGCAACTGCTTTTGGTGGGCCTTGTCCTGAAACTCCTCTTTTCGCTGGTCTCGCCCTTTTTGTCGCTGTTGACAGCACTTTGCATGATCGGCTTCGCCGGTCGCGAGGTCATGGCGCGACAAGATGGTGGAATGCCGCGCTTGCTTTCCTATGGAATAGGCAGCGTCGCCATGCTGATGTCCGCGGGTATCGTGACGATGTTCGCACTGACAGCCCAGCTTCAACCCGATCCCTGGTATAACCCGCGCTATGCCTTGCCACTTTTGGGCATGGTGCTCGGTAATTGCATGACGGGGATTGCCTTGGGCCTCCAAGCTCTCACCACCGGCGCCTCACAGAACCGCCTGGGTATAGAGGCGCGCCTTGCCCTAGGCGCGGATCGGATGAGTGCGTTGAAGCCTGTGCTTCGGCAGTCGCTTCGCACCGCGCTTATGCCGATCATTAATTCCATGTCGGCCATCGGTCTGGTATCGCTACCTGGCATGATGACCGGTCAAATCCTTGCAGGCGCCGACCCGGTGGAAGCCGTCAAATATCAGATCTTAGTCATGTCGCTGATTGCAGGCGGAACCGCCCTTGGCGCTGTCGGTGCCGTTGTCGCGCTTGCTTACCGGATTACAGACAATCGTCACCGCTTGCGTTTGGACCGGCTATCGCGTGAGGGTATCTAGGCCCCTGCAGACGCTCCAGCGCCGCACGCAGGTCATCGGGCAAGGTAACGGGGCGCATGGTCCGCCGCTCAACGAATACATGGACGAAATAGCCTTCTGCGATCGCGACCTCACGGCCCGGCTTGAAGATTCCAAGCTCGTATCGCACAGAACGCTTTCCCAGATGCCCGACGCGCAGTCCTACTTGTATGGCCTCAGGAAAGGCGAATCCTTCGCGATACTGGCAGTGGCTTTCCGCGCAAACGCCGATGACCCCGCCATCGGTTAAATCCAGCACGCCTTCGCGGATAAGATACTCGTTAATGGCCGTATCGAAGTAGGCGTAGTAGACGACGTTATTTACATGCCCGTAGAGATCGTTATCCATCCAGCGCGTTGGAATCGACTGGAAATGCGGATAATCGCGGCGTGTCGCCGGGGCTTCCTTTGCCGCTTTGACCATAGGTTTAGCTGTTGCTCCACCCTATAACTCAAGACAAAAAAGAGGACCGTTCAGCCGGAGCCGCGGTCCTCATTATTTAACCTTACCCTGTCAACTTGCCTTAGGGGTGGGACATTACGTCCACTCGAAAACGAGGTCAAGTCATGAATCAACTAGTGGCATGTTTTTGCGCGCTTCTTTGCGACTGATTCGCAAATAGTACTTCTCAGGGAGCAAGAAGATCTAGCCAAAAAAACCGCCGGTCAAGCCGGCGGCAAGTTAAACAGGGAGGCGTTACAAGGAACGGATAACATCCGTCTAACGGGAGGACTGTCCCAGGGCGGGAAGCCCTTCCCCGTCAATTACCAAAATTATCCACTATTTCCTAATAATACGTTAACGATAACGGAAAAATTATAACAGATTTTCTAAAATAAAAAAAGGCGAACCGTTGGATACAAATTCGCCTTTTTCTTATTCAGTATCAGCGGATTACGCTATTGTGCCGTCCAGCCTCCATCGATGGAAAAGGGCACGCCGGAAATTTGCTTTGCCGCATCAGAACAGAGAAAGGCTGTCATGGCGCCAATCTGCTCTGTCGTTGCAGCCTCACCTGAGGGCATTTTCTCAGAGATCAAATCATAACCGGCCTCATCGAAGTTTTGGCCTGTAACCTTCGCGCGCTGATGGATTTGCTTTTCTACCAAAGGCGTCATGACCCAACCAGGGCAAATCGCATTGCAGGTAATGCCGCTGCCAGCTGTTTCCAACGCCGTTGTCTTGGTGAGCCCCATCACGCCGTGCTTCGCTGCAACGTAGGCGGACTTGTTCACCGATGCGACAAGGCCATGGGCTGAAGCCACATTGACAATTCGCCCCCAGCCGCCCCGGCGCATTGCGGGCAAGACGGCCTTCGTTGTGTGGAAGACAGCTGTAAGATTGATTGTGATGATCGCATCCCACTTCTCTTCTGGGAAAGCCTCTATGGATTCGACATGCTGAATACCGGCATTGTTCACGAGGATGTCGACGGCACCGAACTCAGCCTCGACATCGGAAATCATCTGCCTGATCTCTTCAGGCTTCGACATATCAGCGGCCGAATAGCGGACATTGGCGGCCCCCGCCGCGGCAACGGCTGTTTGAGCTGCCGCAATTGTTTCATCATCACCGAACCCGTTGATGATCACATTGGCACCCTCACCTGCCAAGGCGAGTGCGACACCCTGGCCAATTCCACTCGTCGACCCTGTGATCAGCGCCGTTTTTCCCTCAAGATTCATGGCTTTCACTTCGTTCCTTATCGAAAAGCACTAGAGCATTTT
>CAXMNO010000517.1:0-2047 GCA_964194655.1 uncultured Acidimicrobiia bacterium | reverse complement strand
GTCGCTCTCTTGCCTCAGTTTGTGTTCCAGATATCGCGGTGGAGCATCCAGCTATGCCCGTCGCGTTTCCAGATCACGATGTACTTGCCCGGGACCTTCGATGCGCCGCCTTCACCTGGTACTGAAAGAACGAATTCGCCAATCTCGCCCGCGATGTTGCCGTTAGCGTCCACCTCGACGGCGCCGAGGGAATCGATTTTCATGCCCGAATCTATTGCGCCTTGCCAAAAATCTTGAATTGCCGCACGGCCATTCACCTGTGTGCCACCCGGCGGCAAAAGGGCCGCATCTTCGGTATAGAGCGCAGCTACGCCCGCCCCATCGCCCGCGTTGAAGGCTGCTACAAATTTGATCAGCGAGGCGTCGATGTGCTCGCGTGGCGATCCGGCTAGCGCTTGTGCAGAGGCCATAACACCAGCAACAAAGATAAATCCAGCAAAGAAAGTGCCCAATAATCTGTACATGACTTCCCCCCTATTTTTGTTAAGTGGAATGCACGTATAAGTTCGAGAACGCACTTAGGTGCACCTAAAATTTGATATGAAAATACGAAAATTATGGAAGACGTAAGAATATAGCAGGAAATCCGGTCTTTTCTGAAGTGTCTTTTGGCGCTGGGACGTATGCCGAAAAAGAGAACGGCCCTCGCCGCTTTTAACGCGACAAGGGCCTTCTGGATAGGCGAGATTTCTAGGTGCTTTAAAAGCTAGGCGACTTTATCGATACGAACGCCGCCACCTTCGTCCAGCATCACCTTATTCAGCAGCTTCACGCAGGCATAGACGGCTTTGATGGCTGGGGCCGGTGTGCTCGTGAGCTCCGCCATCTCAAGGATCGAGCCGATGAGGGCTTCTGTTTCCAGCGAACGGCCGAACTCGACGTCTTGCAACATCGAGGTCTTGTGCGCACCAACCGATTCAGCGCCTTGGATACGTTTTTCGATGGTGTGGCGGAACTTAACGCCGAGTTTCTCCGCCACGATCTGTGCTTCACCCATCATATCGCCGGCAAGACCGCGCGTTTCTGGGAACTGGCAGATATCCACCAGCGTTGCATGGGTCAAGGCACTGATCGGATTGAAGGAAAGATTACCCCAAGCCTTCAGCCAAATCTCGGAGCGGATGTCGGCCAGCACGCGTGACTTGAGACCGGCTGCGACTAAAACGTCATGCAGGCGCTTGACCCGGTCGCTTTCCCTGCCATCAAGCTCACCGATGGGGAAACGGTCGCCTTCAACGTGGTGAATGACACCAGGTGCTGGGACGTCTGCTGCCGGATAGACAACGCAACCAATCAAACGCTCGGCATCGATCTTACGGCTCAGGATCTCCGAAGGATCGAGGCTCTGAAGCTTCTGACCGTCATACTGTCCGCCCAAGTGTTGGAAGTACCACCAAGGCAAACCGTTTTGCACAGTGAGGATCATGGTCTCTGGGGTGAGCATCTTGTCAAGATCGCGTACGACCAACTCAAGGAAGTGTGCCTTGACCGCCAAGATGACCAGATCCTGCGGACCTGCTTCTGCTGCACTCTGGACAGCCTTGACCTTGGCGACATGCTCGCTGCCGTCTTCCCAAATGAGCTTCAAGCCCCTTTCGCGGATCGCAGACAAATGGGCACCGACGTCGATAACGGTCACATCATTGCCTGAGAGCGCGAGCTTCGCTGCCAAAAGGCCACCGATGGCACCAGCACCCACGACGCAAACGCGCATGGGCTTTTGCGGCTCGGCGGAATACTTGAAGGGAACGTCCTGAACGAAGTTATTCGAGAGAGTCCCAACACCCTCGATCGTGACGTCAATATTATTCTCCGCCGCGCGCATCGCGCCAACACCGACCGAGGTGCCACAGGCGATGACGTCGCCGGGTTGCAGGGTCATATCGCGGGAAAGAAGGCTCACGAGTTTATGGGGCGGGAAGAACATATCGTTGCAAGGATAATTCTGCTTCTCAACGCCATTCACAGTCGTTTTAACCGATAGCCCCGATGGATCGATGCCGGTTGCGACCACCGGGCCAAAAACACCGAAGGTATCGAAGCTCTT
>CAXMNO010000516.1:0-11337 GCA_964194655.1 uncultured Acidimicrobiia bacterium | reverse complement strand
TCGATCGCCTCACAAAAGTGAGGAAAGGGGGCTAAGCCCCCTCTCCAAATTAGCCGGTCCTAATCACCGCCATAGATGTCGAAGTCGAAATACTTTCCATTGATCTTGGCGTAGGTGCCATCGGCGCGGATTTCGGAAATGGCCTTGGTGAGCGCATCGCGCAAATCATCTTCGCCCTTGCGCACTGCAATGCCAGCACCGTCACCGAAGTATTTCGGATCGCTATGGTCGACACCAAAGAAGGCATAGCCCTTGCCTGCATCGGTCTTCAAGAAACCGTCGTTAACGGCGACTGAGTCGGCAAGAATCGCGTCAAGCCGACCTGCGGTTAAGTCGAGGTAAACCTCATCTTGCGTTCCGTACTGCTTCAATTCCGAATCCGGATAGACGGCTTGCAAGAAGTCTGCGTGGATCGTGCCGCGCTGTACGCCAATGGTTTTGCCAGCCAGTGATGCAGGCGTATCATCAGCAAAGGCGCCATCCTTCGCCGCGAACTTTGCCGGGGTATTATAGTACTTCCCAGTAAAGTCGACCCGCTTTTTGCGTTCCTCGGTGATCGACATGGATGCAATGATGGCATCGTACTTGCGCGCCAAAAGCGCCGGGATAATGCCATCCCAATCCTGTTCGACCAATTCGCATTCGCGGCCCATTTTCTCGCAAAGCGCCATGGCGATATCGATGTCGAAGCCGATCAGATCACCAGAGGTCGTTTTTTCAGAGAACGGTGGGTAGGCGCCTTCAACGCCAATCCGCAGCTTTTCGGCAGCGCCGGCTTGAGCCACACTTAAGGCCAGACCGGCCACTGCTAATGTCGCAAGTAGTTTCATACGCATAATATTTCCTCCCAGAATAGCTATTGCCTTACTTGGTGGAGAAGGTCAGGACACGGCGGCGCCCCAAGCCTAAACCGCAATGGCCCGCCTCAAACACGTGTGCGGGCCAAAAACTGACGAAAGCGTTCGGAACTCGGATTGGCGAAGACGTCCTTGGGTGCGCCTTCCTCCTCGATCCTCCCTTCGTGCAGAAAAATTACCCTTGATGAGACATCACGAGCAAACCCCATTTCATGCGTCACCACCACCATCGTGCGGCCTTCCTCAGCCAAGGTGCGCATGACCTTCAAAACTTCGCCAACCAGTTCAGGGTCGAGTGCTGAAGTTGGCTCATCGAAAAGCAGCACGGTCGGGTCCATCGCAAGCGCGCGCGCAATGGCCGCGCGCTGCTGTTGGCCGCCTGACATGTGGGCTGGATATTTATCCTTTTGTTCGTAGATACCGACTTTGTTCAGCAGCGCCTCTGCCTGTTCGGTTGCCTCTGCCTTGCTCAACTTTAGAACATGAACCGGCGCCTCGGTGACGTTCTGCATCACCGTCATGTGGGACCAAAGGTTAAAGCTTTGGAAGACCATTGCGAGCTTAGTGCGCATGTGGCGAATTTGTTCCGGATCTTCCGGGACCAAATTCCCCGTCTTATCCGTCTTCAGGCGCATTAATTCACCGGCCACTGTGATTTGACCGGCCGTCGGCGTTTCAAGAAAATTTACGCAGCGCAGAAAAGTGCTTTTCCCCGATCCACTGGAACCGAGCATGGCGATGACATCGCCTTTATGGGCTGTGAGTGAAATACCTTTCAAGACCTCGATGTCGCCAAAGGATTTATGAATATCCTCGGCAATCAAGGCTGCAGGGCCACCGTTTGTGGCCATATTTTTTCTCCCCGCCTATCGTCCCCCTTTTCGAATTACTGTGGTACGCCTTGTTTCTTGGCTGAAATATTAGATTATACTTATGCTAGACGTTAGCTGCCTTTTGGAAACTTGCCTAGAGAAATTATCTATTTTCGCGCTGAAATTGGCCGATTTTTCGTATGAAACTTGCCTGCACGCGGGCCTTATTGCGACGCCTAGGGACCTTCAAGTTCTTCCTCGTAACGCCGGCGTAAAGGGTCCTCGCCCGGCAGGTTCTTTGCAAGATCGCCCGCCTTCGCAGCCGCATTGCTAAAACCCTCTTGATCGCCCAAAACCTTGTAGGAACGCATCAGCATAATCCACCCCTCCAGGTCGTCGGGCTCTTCGGCAAGGCGACTTGCCAATCGTTTGACCATCTCGCGGATCATTTCCCCCTGTTCCGCTTGGTTTTGGGCTTCAGGCACCTGAGGTGCCGCAGTACTACCTGATAATGCTACCTCCAGGCGGGCGAGTTGCTGGCTTAGAACCGGCATCCAAGGGGCATCGGCGGGCGAGGCGGACGCCAAGATCGTCCAGAGATCGTAGGCTTGCTGGAGTTGGCCGTCTTGTGCCAATGCGAGCCCGGCGTAATAGAGGGCGATAGGCGAGTTGGGCTCTGCCTCGAGGACACTAGCGAAAAGACGCCGTGCTTCGATAACGACCTCGCCGCCGTTTTTGGCAACCAGGCTCTCGGCCAACTCCACGAGGATATCAGTTTGACCTGGTAACAGCTCATTTGCCCGGCGATAGGCTTTAATTGACTCTTCAAGTACCCCGCCGTCACGCTGCAAGCGCGCCAAGTTCAGCCATGCCTCGCCATCACCGGGACTCGTTCGGAGGTGCGCACGCACTTGATTGACGAGGATTTGGCGCGCACCACCGTTCTGGCCCGTTTCGATTTCACCCGGATTACCTCCCCGTTCAGCAAGCGGCATGCCTGGCAGGCCCGGATTGCCGAGGCTGACATAGATAGCCAACGATCCAAGCGATAATATTGCCGCGACAGCGACAGCTGCTAGCCGTGTCGGCGAAGCGGATTTGCCGGTGTCGAATTCGATCCCGTGGCCTTCTTTGATAGCCAGGATGCGCCGGGCGATTTCAGCCTCGGCTGCCTCAGCCTCTGCGCCATCGATCAAACCACGCTCGCGATCCCTGCTGAGTTCTTGGAGTTGATCTTTGTAAACAGTCAGATCGAATTCTTCGCGCGAAGGCCCTCGATGCACGCGGCGCGCCATCGGCCAAAGCAGCACAGCGACGCAGCAGCCAACGAGTAAGGCGGCCAGGAGCCAGAAACTCATTCACCAGATCCTTTTTGCACGCTGTCTTCCGAAACCTGCTCGGTGCTGGCTTGACTGTCCCCATCTGAGTTTTCTGCCAGATTAAGGACTTCATCCAAGCGTTGCCGTTCCTCTGCGCTTAAGCCGAGCGAAGCCTGACTAGCCACCGGTCTTTGCGCGCGCAGGTAAAAGAAGGCAATCAAAAGACCGAATGCGAGAAAAATGAAAGGTCCGAACCAAATTGCGAAGGTCGATGCTCTAAGTGGCGGATTGAAAAGGACGAAGTCGCCATAGCGTGAGACTAGATAGTCCTTAACTTCATCATCGCTGTCGCCTCCCGTAAGGCGTTCGCGAATCAAAATACGAAGCTCGCGCGCCAACTCCGCATCGCTATCGTCGATCGACTGATTTTGGCAGACAAGGCAGCGTATTTCGGATGAAAGCGCACGCGCACGAGCTTCAAGTTCCGCGTCGGCCAGGATTTCGTCGGGCTCCACCGCCCAGCTCACCGGCAGGCTCATAAGCCAGAGCACTGCAAAGGCTGTTGCGAAAACCTTTGCGATTATTTGAAGGGACCAAGAGCGCATAGCGAAGACTAATCCAAAGCCCGGATCACTGGAAGCAGGTCGCGCTCGATGATCGCGCGCACAAGTGGACCGCGATGGTGATAGCGAATGCGTCCTTCCCGATCGACGACGAGTGTTTCAGGTAGGCCGTAAACACCCCACTTGACGACACCACGTCCGCTATCGATGCCGATGCGCTCATAGGGATTCCCAAGCCGATCGAGAAATTCCTTGGCGTCTTCTGTCTTATCGCGGTGGTTGATGCCCCAGAGGGTTATGCCTTCCTCTTCGACGAGCTGTGTCAGCAGAGCGTGTTCAGCACGACAAGGAATGCACCAAGAGGCAAAGAAATTCACCACAATGACTTTGCCGTTTTGCATACTCTTGTCGCTAAAGCCGTCCCGCTCCAAAAGTGGCTCGCCGGGGAAATCAAATTCCGGGATCGGCTTTTCGATCATCGCCGAAGGCACGATGCTGGGATCGCGCCCCTCTTGCAGACCCCAAACGAAAAAGCCTACCAAAACAACAAAAATCAAGGCAGGTAGGATGAAAATAAGACGTTTGGTCATGTTGTAGCCTTCACCTCGCCACCGGCCAATGGTGCGGGTGTCGGGCTGGATTTCCGCTTCTTTCCTGGTGCGCCGACACGTAAACGCCGGTCGCTTAAGGAAACGAGGCCACCTAAAACCATTATGATGGTACCAAACCAAAGCCATGGCACGAGCGGCTTGTTATAGATGCGCACCGCATAGCCGCCCTTTCCATCGGGCTCACCGATAACCGCATAGAGATCGCCAAGAAGCCCGCTTCGGATCGCAGCCTCTGTCGTCGGCATTTGTTGGACCGGGTAGAGCCGCTTTTCAGGCTCCAGCACCGCAATTTCCTCTTCACCTTCGAAAACACGAAAGCGCGCTGTCTGGCTGAAGTAATTGGGGCCTTGCCCTTCGCTCACTTCCTCAAGCGTATAACGGTAGGGGCCAAGGTTCGCCCATTCACCGGGCCGCATGATACGGATATCTTCGACCGTCCAGCTGCTGGCCCCAATCATGCCGAATATGACGATGGCGAGACCTGAATGTGCCAAGGTCATGCCGTGGGCCGATCGCGGTAATCCTTTGATACGCCGCCAAGAGTCTATGAAAGGCACACGGAACAGCCTTGCCCGCTCACCCCATTCCATCAATGCACCTAAGAGGAGCCAAATTGCGAAAGCCATGGCCAATGCGGCGAGCACGGCCCCACCCTCGGTAAGATAAACGGTCGCCAAACCAGCCGATAAGCTGACCAGTCCAATCAATTTAAAGCGTGCAACAATGCCAGCCAAATCCGCGCGTTTCCACGAAAGGTAGGGTCCAAGCGCCATAAAGAAAATCAACGGCAACATGATCGGGATAAAGGTGATGTTGTAATAGGGTATGCCGATGGAAATCTTCTCGCCAAAGGCCTCCAGGACCAGTGGGCTCATCGTGCCGACAAAAACGACGAGGCAAGCAACGACGAGCAAAACGTTGTTCAGCACCAACCCACTTTCGCGGCTCACCGGTTGGAAAAATCCGCCGCCGGTAATTTGCGGTCCCCGCCAGGCAAAAAGTATCAACGAACCACCGATGGCGATAGCCAGCAGGACGAGGATGTAAAGGCCGCGCGTGGGATCGGTCGCAAAGGCATGGACCGATGTCAGTAGACCTGAGCGCACAATAAAGGTCCCGATGAGGGAGAGCGAGAAGGTCAAAATCGCAAGCAGGATCGTCCAGATCTTCAAGGCATCGCGTTTTTCAACGACGATTGAGGAATGAAGAAGGGCCGTTCCCATGATCCAAGGCATGAGGGAGACATTCTCTACCGGATCCCAGAACCACCAGCCGCCCCAACCCAGTTCGTAGTAGGCCCACCAACTTCCAAGCGCGATTCCCGCGGTTAGGAAGCACCAGGCAAGGAGTGTCCAAGGTCGCACCCAGCGCGCCCAGGCGGCATCCACACGGCCCTCGATCAAGGCCGCAATGGCAAAGGAGAAAGCCATGGAAAAGCCGACATAGCCGAGATAGAGCATCGGTGGGTGGATCGCGAGCCCTGGATCTTGCAGCAACGGGTTCAAATCCCGTCCATCAAGCGGAGCCGGAAAGACCCGCTCAAAAGGGTTGGAGGTGAAGAGGCTAAAGGAGAGAAATCCGATTGAAATCCAGCCCTGCACCGCAAGTACGCGGACCTTCAAGGTCGGGGGCAAGTTACGGCCAAAGAGCGCGACGGCAGACCCAAAAACGGCAAGTATCAAAACCCACAAGAGCATCGAGCCCTCATGATTACCCCAAACGCCGGCTATCTTGTAAAGCAAAGGCTTGGCCGAATGGCTGTTGCTGACGACGTTGGCAACAGTAAAGTCGGATGTCACATAGAGGGTCGTCAAAGCTGCGAAGGCACCTGCGATGAAGACGAGCTGCAAGACAGCCGCGGGCACCGCGAGAGCCATCCAATTGGGTCTACCCAACTGTGCCCCCATAAAGGGCACCGTCCCCTGGACAATCGCGACCATAAGCGCGAGGACGAGGGAGAAGAGGCCAATTTCGGCGATCATCTCAATTACCCTCCTCAGCTTGCGGGTGGCTTACTTGAGATTCGCCACCTTGCTGCTGATAGTCTTTCCAGCGCCCGGATGCCTTCAAGGCCTCGGCCACTTCGGCAGGCATGTAGTTTTCATCGTGTTTGGCCAGCACCCCGCTTGCCTGGA
Source organism: uncultured Acidimicrobiia bacterium (assembly GCA_964194655.1). GTDB lineage: Bacteria > Pseudomonadota > Alphaproteobacteria > Kiloniellales > Kiloniellaceae > JAJFGK01. The sequence goes on along the minus strand of CAXMNO010000516.1, from coordinate 5,040 downwards.
AAACGCCATTTTTGTCCAGGGCACCCTGGGTCACGACGCCTTGTCCTTCGCGAAACAAATCGGGAAGGATACCTTTGTAGACGACTGATACCGATTCAGCGAGGTCGGTTACCCTGAAATGGATCGTTAGGCCATCGGCTTGCTTTTTTACCGAGTCTTCCTCGACCAATCCGCCAAGTCGAATGGCGCGACCGGTAGGCGGCGGCTGGGAGGCAATGCTGGTCGGCGAATGGAAGAAGATAATGTTACCGCTCAAGGCCGTCAGGACGAGTGCCGCTGCACCGCCGAATAGCAGCAATCCCGCGACGATAATGGCCATGCGCTTATTCTTCGGCTTCATGCGCGCATGTCCTCCTGGCCACGTGCTGCTGTCCTTGGATTTTCAGCTTCCAACTCTGCCACGCGCCGACGATTTTGCGATAGGCGGCGAATTGTCACAACCAGCAATCCGACGAGAACTGTAGTCGTAATCGCATAAGCAGGCCAAACAAAGGCCGCATAACCACCCATTTCAAAGAATTGGCTCATAGCACTCCAACATTACACCCTAGTGTTCTTTCATACCCGGCAAGGTAATGGCTTTTCTCTTCCTTACCAGTTACGACTCTGTGATGGCTGAATTACCTTGCCCCCTCATTGACTTGGCTCAGCCCTAGATGCCATGCGCAACTTCGCGCTTTGAAGCGCCCGCACGCGCGCGGCCAGCAGTTCCGATTTAATGCTCATCAGCAACAGCGTGAAGAAGTAGAGCTTGAAGCCCAATGCCATCACCAATAGCGGCCATAGTAAGCTTGGATCGATGGTTGGGCCATCGAGCCGGACGACGGAGGCTGGCTGATGCAGCGTAGTCCACCAATCAACTGAGAATTTTATGATTGGAATGTTCACAACACCGACAAGCGCAAGAATGGCTGCTGCCCTATAGCCGCGCGCTCTATCCTCAAAGGCATTCATTAGGGCCATATGCCCGAGGTAAAGGAAGAAAAGGACCAGCATCGAAGTCATGCGGGCATCCCACTGCCACCAGGTGCCCCACATCGGCTCCCCCCAAAGCGAGCCGGTGACCAATGTCAAAAAGGCAAAGGCCGCACCCAACGGGGATGCGCCACGCGCTACGAGATCAGCTAAGGGGTGGCGCCAAATCAGCGAACTCGCACTTGCGAGCGCGATCACCACGTAAATGAAAAGCGACATCCAGGCAGAGGGAACGTGCACGTACATAATTCGCACCGTATCGCCCTGCTGGTAATCGGGTGGCGAGCCGAAAAGGGCTAAGTAGAGGCCAATCGCAATTGATCCGGTCGCACCCAGCGCCGTCCAGGGCAAAATCTTGTCGGCAAGGCGCGAAAAGCGTCCAGGATTGGCAAAGCGATGCATTTAAATGAGCCTCATTTTCTTGGCGAAGCAGCCCGATTTTCTTGTCTGACCTAAGTAGTTAATCATTCGACGGCCTGCCGCAAGGCCGCAGCCGCGGCGAGGGGTGCCACGAAAAGCATGACCAGCGTTATCGCGCCTAAAAGGAGAAAGTAGGGCGTGGCCGACAATCCTGCCAGTGCGCTTTCCGCGCCAAGCGCGCCGAATATAAGAGTTGGCACGTAAAGTGGCAAAACCAAAAGGGGGATCAAGATGCCGCCGCGCCGCGTTCCCAGTGTTAATGCGGCCCCTATTGCCCCTGTCAGCGAGAGGCTGGGCGTGCCGAGCAACATTGCCAGCATGAGCCAACCCACAGCTTCGCCTGAGAGGCCGTAGATTACGGATACGACAGGCGTTGCAATAATCAACGGCAGGGCCGTTGTTACCCAGTTCACCAGCGTCTTTGCCAAAATGAGCAGCTCAAGGGGAAGAGGACCAATCACCAGAAGATCAAGCGTGCCGTCTTCGTAATCAGCCAGGAAGAGCCGCTCGATCGAAAGCAAGACCGATAGCATCGCAGCCACCCACAAAACGCCGGGTGCAATGCGTATCAGGAGATTCGAGTGCGGCCCAATTGCGAAGGGAAAGAGCGCGGCGACGAGCGCGAAGAAAAGGACGACCAGCATCAAATCGGCGCGTTGGCGAAAGGCCAGCCTGAGTTCCCGGGAAATCTGGCGTAAGAAGAGGCTCACCAAATCAACTCCGGGTGATGGTGGACTGCAAACTCATCGAGCGTAAGCCGCTTGCATCGAGGGAGGTCGATTTCACTGTGGGTGGTTAAAAGTGTGATGCCACCTTTGTTTCCATGCCCCTTCAAGATGTCGAAGAGCTTTTCTTGAGATGTGCTATCAAGGGCGACGCTAGGCTCGTCCAGAAGCCAAACCGAAGCGCTGGAGACGAGCAGTCGTGCCAGTGCCAGACGGTGGCGCTGGCCTGCCGAAAGCAGCCGCGTAGATACATCACGAAATGCGAGAAGGTCTAGTTGTTCCAAGGCGGTAGCGATACTGTCGCCTTGCTCGGCAAAGCTGGAATGGGAGCGATCCCAAAAGGCGAGGTTTTCCTCCACGCTCAAGACGTTCTTCAGCGCATCTGCATGGCCGATGTAGCACAAATCCGCTTGGAAGGCCGCCCTATCATCGCTAACAGAATTGCCTTGGTAAGAGAGCGTTCCCTCGCTGGCTCGCACCAGGCCTGCAATAAGGCGAAGCAGGGTCGATTTCCCGCTGCCATTAGCGCCGGTGATCAAAAGCGTCTCGCCAACCTCTAAGGAAAATGTGAGATCGTGAAAGACCTCGCGGCCGCCGCGGCTGCAGGCAAGGGCGTGTCCTTGGAGAAGTGGCATGAACGGCGGACCCTCAAGCGCTAACCTCAGTTCTCCAAAAGCCGTTCATGCGCGGGTTTGTGTCCCCGACAGAGAGGCATCTTGGAAAGGATTGGCGCCCGCTATAGCAGATCCGGGTAAAAGGCAAAAGCAACTAGATCGCTTGGGTGCTTTCAAAGGCAAAAGAAAACCCCGGCCCCCTGGGTGGGAAGCCAGGGTGGGGCCGGGGTGCAATCTTTATTTACCTCAACTTACCTCGACAACGCTTATCGTATCTCAACAACGCTTCGAAAACGGGGCGGTCATCGCCTTTTGCAACGACCGCCCCTCAAAGTAACCAGCCCTTTTAGTTTGGGGGCTATTGGGTGAGGTGGGCTGGCCGACCTCTACAGAGAGGGGAAGTCTCCGTTGTACATAGCTGGTTTCAGATTGCGGTGCTGGACGGACCGAAATGCGGCGAGATTGTGATTTCTTAAGAAATTACCGAAAACGGGCCTGTTTGGCCGGTTTTAAACCACCAATTAGCATTCAATTTTATCGATAATTTCGCCATCCACGTCAAAGCAGGCGGCCAAAAGTGGCCCACCAAAGCCACAGCCCGCATCGATCGTTGCCGTATAGCGGTCAAGGAGCAAGCCCGGGTGATCCGGGCCGAAACCTCGAATGATCTTCTTGTAGCCGCTGTAAGGTTCGTTGATGCGACTGAATAGGCCAGACACCCACCAGAAGGAATCTTTTTGCGTTTCGATCGGCCTACCGGGATCAATACCGGCATTAACGAAGAGCAGGGAGCCGTCATCGCTACGAGCGGCTCGTTTTAATGTGCCCATGAGCTCGTAGTGGCCGGGATGCGCTTGAATTGCCCGGCGCACCTTACCGGTCCAGCGGGTGAGCTGAATCGGCCCGGTACGCGCTTCGCGCAAGCCTTCCTCGGGATCCATGCCGTAGGACTTCAAGTTGGCGCCCACGCCATTCTCAAGCATCCACTGGAATACACCCTGCGGATCGGTCGCAAATTGGAGCTGCAGGAGTTTTTGCCAGATTTCCTCCTGGCTGCCACGCAGGTAGGCGACATCACACGCAAAGCAATTCGGCAGGGATAGAAACTCGCGCCGGAAAAGGAGGATTTCATCCAGCGTTTCACGCGTTTTAGCGCCGTGGCCGATCATATTTCCGAGGTAGACGAGCTTATCGCCTTCTTCCAGCCGTGGCCCCAATTCCTGGTGCAAACGTTCCAGGTTTTGCACTTCGGCATGGATGGAAGGTATGGCCCATACCCGCCGGACCGCCTTTAGAAGTGCGAATTTCTGCAGGTTCGAGGACACGGCCGGGAGGCGACCTTCCATAAGAACACCATGGGAGAACCCTTCTCGCGAAGCCCCCCCACCGGTAAAAGTGGATGAAATACGCACCTTGAAGCAGGTAATTTTGAAGTGTAACTAACCTAAGCTGCCGTGAGCATATCTTCCAGCTTTTGAGCGGCTGCATCTTCGTCGATTTTCTCGACAGCGGCAAGCTCGCGCGCCAAGCGGTCCAAGGCTGCTTGGTACATCTGCCGTTCACTGTAAGATTGATCGGGCTGATCGGCGCCACGATGAAGATCGCGCACGACTTCGGCAATCGAAACTGGGTCACCGGAGTTGATCTTCGCCTCATATTCCTGGGCGCGTCTGCTCCACATGGTGCGCTTGACCCGGCTGCGCCCCTTCAAGGTGGTCAGCGCACTGTCCATGACCTTTCGGGTCGACAGCTTCCGCAGGCCCGAGTGCGCCGTTTTGTTCACGGGCACGCGCAAGGTCATGCGGTCCTTGTCGAAGCGGATGATGACGAGGTCGAGTTCCAGACCGGAAAAATTCTCGGTCTCAATCCCCAGCACCTTGCCGACGCCGTGAGTTGGGTAGACCACGAAATCGCCCTTCGAGTATTCCGATTGCTTTGCTTTCGTCATGCTTCGTTCTGTTCCCTCGACTCGTTCCTGTCACTACATCCGGCCGTGGCCGATCGATCTCCGGCACACGAGCCAACCCGGAGCGCCACTCCCCGGAGAGAGTCACCCTGGCCCCCAACGTGCGTGTCTGATAATTGCGCCTCGGTCGCCACCGCGCTCCGAGAACGCGCAAGCGTCCGTGCTTAGGTGCACATTGAATATAGCGCAAAATCGCGTCGACGACAACCACCGCCAAAGCGATCTAGCGGCGCTTCGGTCTTAGCCGGTTTGACCCGGTTCTTTGCTGAAGAACTTTTCGAATTTGCCCTCGACGTTCAGAAAATTGTCCGCATCGGCTGGCGCGGTCCCCTTGCGCGTG
>CAXMNO010000515.1:0-6936 GCA_964194655.1 uncultured Acidimicrobiia bacterium | reverse complement strand
ATTCCCACCACACGTCCCACACCGTGTGTCGGATAAACAACGTAATCCCCGGCTTCGAATTCTATCTTCGACATGTTTTTCGTACTCCTTACCGTCCCCCACACACCTGCTTTATGATTCTCGTTGCTGCACAAGATACGCATAAAATAAGACGCCCTCGTTGGCGATAGCGTCTTTGGCTAGGCTTTATAAGCCCCGGGAACACCACCCATTAAAAAAACCGCCCGTCTGGCATTCGCGAACGGACGCAATTCCAACCTCGATAAATCACGTTAGCTCTATATAGCACAGAACACGCCTATTTTCAACGTTCTCTGGGAACATTAGCCTCTTGAAAGAGCGGATATCTCCTTCAAGAGGCGCCCCTATCGGTGCTTTTGGCTATCAGCCGTCACCCTTACCTGGATCTGCGGAGAAGAATTTTTCGTACTTCCCAGCCACGCCCTCGAATTTCTTCCCATCGGCGGGGGGCTCGCCCTTACGTGTGATGTTGGGCCAAGTCTCGCTATACTGCCGGTTCAACTCAAGCCAATCCTCCGCACCGGCGTCGGTATCGGCGACGATGGCTTCAGGTGGGCACTCGGGCTCGCACACGCCGCAGTCGATACATTCGTCTGGATGGATGACCAGCATATTAGTCCCTTCGTAGAAGCAATCGACGGGGCAAACCTCTATGCAATCCATGTACTTACACTTAATGCAGGCTTCGTTGACGATGTAGGTCATTTCCAGTTTATCTCCTCGTTGGACGGCCCTCGCCGCCGTCCGATCTTGCCTTTAAGCCCATCACTTCGCGCAGATCGCATGTGCCGGGCCTTCATGTTCAAAACTTTTCAATGCCAAGCCGTTTTCTCGCCGCTTTGCGCGCGGTGCCGTTTGCTTTGTCGGAGACATAGAGCAAGCCGGCCAAGCGCCGCATCAATGCGGCCTCGAAATCGTGGAGTACGCCATCCATATAGGCGACTTCCCAAAGCATTCCCATCAATTCCACTCGCTCTTCTTCCGAAAAGCTGTTTTTTATATCCCTTGTCAGCGAATAGATCTCGACCGCGTCTTCAGCGTGCGCCTCTGCATCCGCGATCAAGCCTTCAACCTCGCGCTCACCCAATTCGAAACGCTTCGCCAAAAGATCGCTAATCTTGGAACGCTCGTCCGCGCTGAAGTCGTCATCCATGCGCGCAGCTTCGACCAACAAGGCCGCAGCTGCGAGATGGAGCGGATCTTGGTCTGCTTGACCTTTTTCGGCTATTGCATCGCCGGTAAGGAGTTTCTTCAGTTTTGCTAACATGGGGCGTTTGCCTACCATGGCCGTGGGGCTGATCGCAAGTGGCCATTCGCGCTAAAATGTAACTTGCCGATCACACTGCTTCACGCTCATAAGAGCTTCGTTAGCGTTAGACACCCTTAAAACCGATTATAACCGGTTGGAGACTATGAATGGCCGACGATGTGCGCTTGCATGCACCAGCCACCGAGCGTAACCGCGAGGCGATCTTGGCCGTGCTAGGGGAGCTTTTACCCAAAAAGGGTTTGGTTCTCGAGATCGCATCGGGTAGCGGCGAGCACATCTGTTTCTTCGCGCGCTCGATGCCTCATCTAACATGGCAGCCAAGCGATAGTGATCCCACGGCAAGGACGAGCATTGAGGCTCACCGCCTTGATGCCGGGCTATCCAACTTGCGTGCGCCTTTGGCTCTAGATGTCACAAGCAATATTTGGCCGATTTCCGAGGTCGATGCGATTTTCTGCGCCAATATGATCCATATATCGCCCTGGGAAACCACCTTGGGGTTAGCAGCGGGCGCTGGGCGTGTCCTGCGTTCAGGTGGCGGGTTGTGCCTTTACGGGCCTTTTATGCGTGACGGCAAGCATACAGCACCAAGCAACGAGAATTTTGATGAGTGGCTTCGTGATCGTGACCCCCGCTGGGGTATCCGCGATTTGGCAGTCCTTTCCCGTGTCTTCGAGCCTGAAGGTTTAAGAGTGCAAGAGACCATCGAAATGCCAGCCAATAACCTTTCGCTCTGGATAAAAAAGGCATAGCTTTTCCACGATTTCGAGATAGGAAAGACACCTCGTCGCTACCATGAACGCCGAAGCCCACGCTCCCTCCTACTATGCCGCAACTGCCAAAGGTCTGGTTGATCGCGCGCGGTTGGCAGGCGATCTCACGTGCGACGTTTGTGTGGTCGGCGGTGGTTTCACCGGACTATCGACGGCATTGCATTTGGCCGAGCGTGGGTTCGATACGGTTTTGATTGAGGCGCAACGCATTGCCTGGGGGGCGTCAGGGCGTAACGGCGGCCAGTTGAATACTGGCATGCGCAAGGACCCGGATACCTTAAGCTCCATGCTCGGCGACACTCAGTCCCGGCAGCTTTGGGATATGGCGGAGGAAGCCAAGGCCCTCGTCAAAGGACTGATTGCTAAACACAATATCGACTGCGATCTGAAGGAGGGTCATATTTCCGCTGCCTGGAAGGCGCGTGAGCTCCCAGATTTTCAAAGTTACGCGGATTCGCTTACGCACAAGTACGACTATCCGCATGTCGAATTTCTGGACCGCGATCAGATCCGCCAACACCTTGGCTCGGAGGCGTACTATGGCGGTGTCTTGGATAAGAAGGCAGCCCACCTGCACCCCCTAAACTATGCGTTGGGCCTGGCTCGCGCCGCGGAAAACGCGGGTGCGCGGATATTTGAAGCAACCCCTGCACTGGAGATTGAGGATAAAGTACGTCCAAGCGTACGTACGCCTGGGGGGAAGATCACAGCACGCCATGTTGTGCTTGGATGCAATGGCTATCTCGGTAAGCTTGAGCCGCGCATCGCAGGGAACATGATGCCTATCAACAATTTCATCTTGGCAACCGAGCCTCTGGGCGAAGCACGCGCGGCGTCTGTTATTCGTGACGATGTGGCCGTCTCGGATAGTAAATACGTCGTGGACTATTACCGTCTCTCCGCCGATAAGCGTTTGCTTTTTGGGGGTGGGGAGACCTATAGCCCGAATTTTCCAGGCGATATTGCTGGGTTCGTGAGGCGTCATATGCTTCGCGTATTCCCCCAGCTCGAAGATGCAAAAATCGAATACGCCTGGGGTGGCACCTTGGCGATCACCATGAACAGGCTACCCGATGTTGGGCGTCTCAGTGGCGATATATATTATGCGCAAGGCTTTTCCGGTCAGGGTGTCGCCTTGACGTCCTTGGTGGGCAAGCTGATAGCCGAAGCCATCGCAGGCACTGCCGAGCGTTTTGATCTTTTCGCGAACATCCCGACCAAGCCTTTGCCAGGCGGCACACTTTTGCGCCGCCCCGGATTGATCGCTGCGATGCTCTACTACAGTCTTTTGGACAAGATCTGATTAGCCAAGAAGGCGCTCATCGTAGGGATAGTTGGTCAGGTTTTCATAGCCGCTATTGGTGATGAGGACCTGGTTTTCCAGCTTTACGCCGTCCTTCCCGTCAACGGCACCGATATAGGCTTCAACGCAGATTGTCATGCCAGGCTCCAAGATATAATCGAACGAGCCTTCAATGAAATCCTCCGGATAGTGGATGCAGGGAAACTCATCACACAGCCCAACGCCGTGGAACTTCACCCCGTAGCGCTGTGGCACGAATTCCTCAGGAAGGAGATGGCCTTTAAATGTGAGATCGCGAAAGCGCGTGCCTGGCCGGAGGAGTTCCATATTGGTCATGATGTGTTCGTGCGCGATTCGGGTGAGGCGGCGTTGTTCATCGCTCGGTCTGCCATCCCCGCAAAACCAAGTGCGCGAGAGATCCGCACACATGCCATATGGGCCTATGAGGTCGGTATCGAAGGCCAAAAGCTCACCATAGCGAATGCGCTTTGGGCCTGCCTCCTGCATCCAAGGATTTGTTCGCGCTCCCGAGGAGAGAATGCGCGTTTCGATCCATTCGCCACCGCGTTTGATATTTTCCGCATGTAGAACCGACCAAAGCTCGACCTCGCTGATGCCTGGGTGGAGCTGCTTTTCCATCTCCGCCATTGCGATTTCGCAAGTTGCGATCGCACAGCGCATGGCGTTGATCTCGTCTTCGCCCTTTATAGACCTCGCGTGTTCCATCACCTCCTGACCGTCGGTGACCTCGATGTTGAGGGCCTTAAGGGCCTCCAAGCCCGCAATCTCGATCTTATCCACGGCCAAGCGCCTGTTGCCGCCGCCATGTTCGCGCAGAATTTCATCGATTTGGTGGGCGAACAGGGCTGCCTGATTTTCAGTCGCATCGCCTGTTTCGAAGTAGAAGAACCCAGCGCCGCTGCGGACTTCCTGGATCAGCGGAAGATAGGAGGAAAGGTGCTCACAGCCATGAAAGTCCCAAAGGATCATATAGCCATCGGATGAGACAAAGGTCGCGCGTGCCTGGTTATGCAAAATCCAGATATGCATGTTCGAGCTATCGCCCGCATAGCGGATATTCAGGGGATCGAACAAAAGAACGCCCGCATAGTCGTGCTTGCGTAGTTGCTCCACGACACGCTTCAAGCGAGCCTTACGCATACGCTCCAAATTTGGGGGCGTGAGGCCGAGCGCTTCCCATTCGCGAAAGGCGACGTCCGTTGGGCCGATTTCCACCCGATTATCATCGTCGGGAGACCCGTCCGGTTTCACTGGGCCCGTCCAGGGGTTGATCTTCGGTTTGGTCATCGAAAACTCGCCCACCACGTCCTCCTTACGAAAAGGCAACCATTGCTCATTAACCCCGATACCGGCCGGCGGAAAGAGTGAAAATGATACCTGCGTGTATTTTTTTGCCGGAGCTGATTCTATCCCCGATCCGGAAAATCTTTCAGCCGGTCGATCTGGCGGCGATCACGCTTTGTAGGACGTCCCTCGCCACTCGCACGCATGGCCTGTGCCTTTTCGAAGGGAAGGCGATTTTCCAGCTGCGGCGGTGAAAGGTCTTCATAAAGGCCCTGGGCTTCACTAGCTGGCCCCCGGCGGGTCCCGAGAGCCACGATCTTTATAACGCGGACGTGACTTTCTTGCGCGAAAGTTAGGACATCTCCAGCCTTGATTTGCTGGCTCGCCTTGCGCACCGCATTGCCCGCGAGCCGGATTTTCCCCGATTGGCAAAGTGTTGCGGCGAGCGAACGAGATTTGAAAAAGCGCGCAAACCATAACCACTTATCAAGTCGGAGGTGAGCTACGCCCAAATGTGCTTCTTCACCCATGCTCTTTACCCTGCCTTGCGCGCAGTTTTCAGATCCGCGAGCACGGCAAAAGGTGAATCGGGGTTATGCTTAGCTTTGCTCTTTCTTTTCGGGCGCTTTTCTTTGGCGGGCGCGCGCTGTTTGCGCCCACGCGGTGTCCAGAAGATTTGCCCCTCTTGCTGTTTGCCTTGATAGCCGAGCGCACGCAGCAAGATTTCCAACTGGCTATTTTCTGTATTTGGAAGGCGGCCGCGAAGACTATCATCCAACGGAAAGCCCTCAGGTTTGCGTTTTTTTAGCGCCCAGAGAGCCAAACGCTCAAAATCCTTCGCACGTACAGCCCAGCGCCCTTTTCCGTTGCTTGGCAGAAACAAGTAACCTAGGGCCGCAGCCAGGCCCTGGGGCAAATTGGCGGCATCGATCAAAAGATCGCCCGGGAGATTTTCGCCAGTCAGCTCCTGCTTTTCTTTTAAAGACCACAGAAGTTCTTTCAGTGCGCGTGCCTCATTCCTATTGAGGCCGCCGATACTACAAGATGTCAGGCCTAGTCGCACACCAAGCGCAGCCAAGGCCTTGCGGTCACTTTTCGAGAGGGCTTGCAGCTGTGTGGCAACTGCTTTTCGTGGCAGCAGCCCAAGGGATTCGACAAGTTGGAAGGCAAGACCACGTGCTGCGCCCTCAAGAGCTGCTTCGCGCAGGCTAAAAAGTGGGGTGAGGCGGCGGCGTAAATGGCGCGTTAGCCATTCTGCGAGCCGGCTGCGCAAGCGCTCGCGCGCGCCACCTTCCAACTCTTCGCCTGGGAGCGGCACGATAAGGGGGTGGAGCAAATCGTCACTGCCCGAAAGACGCGCAACAGGGTTTCCGCGCCAATAGAGCATTCGTTCTTCCAGACCAAAAGCACCATCATTATCTTGTTCAAGCTGCGCTAGGCGTCTTGGAATTTCGATCTTTAGCGCGCGTCTTGCCGCTGCCAGCAGAGGTTTTGCCGGTTCTTTATCGATCGTAGGGTCCAATTCCATCTTGAAACCGCTCATCTTTCCAATGACTTCACCTTCGACCAAAACCTCGCCTGTTTTGCGCACGGCGGCTAAAAGATGGCCCCGGTCGCGCAGTTGCTGCAACAAGTGGGTCGTGCGCCGGTCAACGAAGCGGTGGGTCAAGCGGTCGTGGAGGGCATCCGATAGGTGGTCCTCGACCACGCGAGCTTTTTCTTGCCAGCCAAGCGCATCATCCAGCCAATCGCCGCGATGGGAGACATAGGTCCAGGTCCTGATTTGGCCGATGCGCTGGGCAAGCAAGTCGATGTCCCCGTCGGCGCGGTCAATATGCTTTAGCTGCTGGGCGATCCAGTCGCTTGGCAGGCGCCCCTCGCCATCGCTCAAATGCGTAAAGATCCGCCCTAGAAGCCGAATATGGCGATCACTCATATCCTTTTGGAAATCGGGAATCTGGCAAACATCCCAAAGCACGCGAACGGCTGCCGGGTTGCTCGCACGCTCCTTAATGTCGGCATCTTGGGAGAGATGGCGCAAGGCCTGATGATCTTCGGCATCGCGCACGCGCAAAAGCTCCGGTGAGGGCGGGCGCTTTTCGAGACCCTTAAGCAGGGCCTCGGGGCTTTGAAAGTTCAAATCGCGATTGCGCCAAAAGATCGCGCGGTGACGGTCAAACTGATGGCTTTCCACCGCCTCCACGATCTCGCCACGAAGGGCGCCTGCGTTCATCGTCGTGCCGAAGGTTCCATCGCTCATATGG
>CAXMNO010000514.1:0-2299 GCA_964194655.1 uncultured Acidimicrobiia bacterium | reverse complement strand
ATCTAAGCAGCCAATAGCTACGCGCATCGGCGTGCCTTCAACAAAGCGCGGCGCATCGACCCGTCCACGCAGCCCTTCAGCGGCGAGATCTGGACGATAAGCATGAAGGCGTCTGTCGAGGCCAGACATAAGGCTGCAACTCCAATGATGTCAGATCAATGATACCCGCTGACTTCGGCAATACCAGGCTGATTGTACTCAAGGACGCATTAGGAAGGCGCCTTACTGGGTATTTTACTGGGCATTGGGAAAAAAGAGCTGTTCGCCCTTGATTTTATAACCGGCGATTATCGACTGCCCCTCATCCGAGAGCAGCCAATCGATAAAGACCTGGCCATCTTCCGCCTTCACATGCGGGAACCGTTCGCTATTCGATAAAATAATGCCGTAAGAATTGAAAAGTCGCTTGTCGCCTGCGACCAGGATCTCCAAATCCCCGCGATTTTCAAAGGAAAGCCAAGTCCCTCTATCGGTCAGGGTATAGGCGTTCATCGCAACCGCCGTATTGAGCGTTGCGCCCATGCCGGCCCCCAACTCGCGATACCAAGAATTATTTTCTGTGGGCACATCAATATTAGCGGCCTGCCAAAAACCGCGCTCTTTCTTGTGAGTGCCTGAATCGTCGCCGCGTGAAGCGAAGATAGCGCCCTTAGCGGCAATCATTTTTAAAGCACCAATAACATCATCTTCGCCCTTGATGTCTGCAGGGTCACTTTTGGGGCCGACAATGACAAAATCGTTATACATCACATCGAAGCGCTTGATGCCATAGCCTTCTTGAACGAAGGCCTCCTCACTCGGGCGGTGGTGGACCAACAATACGTCGGCATCTCCACTTCTTGCGAGACGCAGGGCCTGACCAGTGCCGACCGCGACCACACGAACCTCGATACCTGTTTGCGCCTGGAATAGCGGAAGAAGACGATCGAATAAGCCGGAGTTCGCAGTGGAAGTCGTAGACGCGACGGTAATAAACCGTTCTGCCAAGGCCGGGCTGGGGTGCTCCAGGCTTATCAAGGCGAACAGCCCTAAAAGACAGTACGCGATACCTTTAAGACCAAAAAACCGGTGCCAAAATGTCATTGAAACCCTGTCCATCTTTTTTGGAGTATTGTTAGTCGTTATGTTTTTTTTGACATAGCGATTAATGCGTAGTGCGCCCTTGCCTGTCAAGCGGTGTTTCTTGCGACATCGTGAGATTTGGGTTGGCGATAGGGGATGCAAAATGCTTGGTTAAGTGAGGTGCAGGATTCGCTGAATAGGGGGCGATTCGATATGGGTGACGAAACTAAAGACAAGGAAGCCCCAGCGGCATTAAGAGTGAAGATCAAGCTTGGCGATGCCGTTATCGGCCCTGGCAAAATAATGCTATTGGGCTTGCTGGAGGAGGAAGGTGGAATTTCAGCCGCCGCACGACGCTTGGGCCTAACCTATCGCAGAGCCTGGTACCTGATCGACACGGTGAACCAAGCAACCGGGCGCGCAGTCGTCGCAACCTCTGTCGGGGGACCAGGCGGGGGCGGGGCGAAGCTCACGGAATTCGGGCGCGAGCTGGTTCAGCGCTACCGTGATAACTTGGCGCGGCTTGATAAGGAGAGTCGAGAGTTCTTGGACTGGCTGGATCAGTGCTCAAAAAATTGAACGGCCAAGGAAATTAAGCTGGCGAAAGCACTGCCAAATATGCACGCACGGCACCACCGTAGCCTAACTTTAATGCATCAGAGGTGAAGGCATGGCCGATCGACACTTCTTGCAGCCCGGGTAAGCCACTACGAAATTGAGGTAGGTTTTCCAAATTCAGGTCATGTCCCGCATTTAGTCCTAGCCCCACCTCTTGCGCGGCCTCGCCTGCGGCACGGCATTTTTCGAGCTCATCACCTTCTTCGCTTCGCTCGAAAGCAATGCCATAAGGACCGGTATAAAGCTCCACCCGATCCGCACCGACCTCCTTGGCCTTTCTTACCGCCTCGGGGTCAGCATCGACAAAAAGCGATACGCGAATTCCATCCGCCTGTAGCTGGGAAATTACGTTCTTCAAGAAATCGCTATGTGCGTCAATGTCCCAGCCATGGTCGGAGGTATGTGCTTCAGGCGGGTCTGGAACCAATGTCGCTTGATCAGGGCCAACCTCCCGCACCAACGCGATCCAGTCTTCGCTTGGGTAGCCTTCGATGTTGAACTCAGAGAAAGGACCAATATCCTCAAAGCTATACACGGCCCGAATCATATCCAGCGGCACGCGCCGATCATCCAAGGACACAAGAAAGCCGCCAAAGCTGGCGTCCAGGGGATTGATCTG
>CAXMNO010000513.1:0-6333 GCA_964194655.1 uncultured Acidimicrobiia bacterium | reverse complement strand
GCTTGCCACGTTGCACAGTGCCGTCATCATTCACGAGTTCGGCCAGAAGACCGACGGGCGGTTGCTTTGCCAAGCGTGCTAAATCAACACCCGCCTCCGTATGGCCGGAGCGTATGAGCACTCCGCCTTCACGCGCGATCAAAGGGAAGATATGGCCCGGGCGCACAAAATCCTCGGCACCTGCATTGGGGTTAGCTAATCCCCTAATGGTGTTGCACCGCTCTTCAGCCGAAATACCGGTGGTCAAGCCATAGCGATAGTCGACGGAAACAGTAAAAGCAGTTCCCAGCGGCGCGTCGTTCATCGTGACCATGGGGTCGAGGCGAAGGCGCCTGGCTTGTTCACCAGTGATGGGCGTGCAAAGGATGCCGCTTGTATGGCGGACCATGAAGGCCACCTTCTCCGGGGTCGCAAGGGAAGCGGCCATAATCAGATCGCCCTCATTCTCCCGGTCGTCGTCATCGACCACCACCACCATTTCACCACGGGCAACTGCGGCAATGGCTTCATCGACGCTATGGCGTAACTCGCTCATCAAATCCTCTCCAGCCTCGCGCCAAATAGGCGCGTACCTTAATTTGCACAGGTGTGAGAAATTCCTCAACCAGCAAGGAAGTCTCCCCATCCCAATGGGCGCGCACTATAGGAGAGACGCCCCAAAGGCGCGATGATTTTTTTACCGGGAGAGAGGCCGGGAGAGAGGAAGACAATTCCGTCTCCGGCTTGTCGGAGGAGCGCTACAGCGCTACCTTTACGATGTGGCTTGAGGCGGAAAAGAGGCTCCTTAAATGTCTAAGAAATTCAAGGTCGCGTGCGTGCAAAACTGTGCGGGTGCTGAAGTCGGGCCAAACCTGACGGAGACCGAGGCCTATTGCCGCACCGCGGCTGGTGAGGGTGCGGACCTCATTTGCTTGCCGGAGTATTTTTCCTGCCTGGAACTCAATGGAAATATGATCCTCGGCCATCCCTACCCTGAAGACGCGCACCCGGCGCTCGCGCGCACCAAAAAGCTCGCAGCCGAGTTAAAGGTTCATATGCTGCTGGGCTCGCTGGCCATCGCAACCGGTGACAAACTTTTCGCCAATCGCAGCTATATGCTGGACCCTAACGGGCAAGTGACAGCGCGCTATGACAAGATCCATCTTTTCGACGTCGATTTGGCTGGTGGCGAAAGTTATCTCGAATCCGGCACCGTCAAGCCCGGTGACGAAGCTGTGTTGGCGCCAACACCTTGGGGCACGATGGGCCTTTCCATCTGCTATGATTTGCGTTTTCCAGCACTCTACCGGGCATTGGCTCAAGCCGGTGCCCTCTTCCTGACTGTCCCAGCCGCCTTTACCAAAACAACGGGTGAAGCGCATTGGCATGCCCTCATTCGCGCCCGGGCTATCGAGAATGGCGCCTATGTGTTCGCGCCTTGCCAGTATGGCGTTCATGCCGAGGGTCGTGCTTGTTATGGCCATTCGCTCATCGTCGATCCCTGGGGACGCGTCCTTGCCGATGGTGGCGAAGAAAGCGGTATTATCATGGCCGATATCGACACGGCGGAAGTTGAAAAGGCGCGCGGAATGATTGCCTCGCTCCAGCACGATCGGCCCATTACGCTCGAACAGGCCAGCGCGGCGGCGCAGTAGGCGCTCTAACAGCCGCTAACTTTAGAGAACGCTAAACGCGCCGACCCCAAACAAGATTAAGGCGATGCCGCACCACTGCAGCACCTGCACCTCTTCGTGCAGAATGAAGCGCGCGAGCAATACCGTCACCGCCCAGAATGAAGAGCTGGTGACAGCTACCACGGCCTGGCCGCCCCCACTTTCCCCCTGGACCAAGGCAAGATAAGCGCCACCATCCAATATCCCTTGAAGGGCGATTAAAGGCCAAATTCGTCTTGGCAGGGCGAGCGGCCTGCGGCCTATGAAGAGGAGGAGAGCCGTCAACGCTACGGCGACCCAGCGGGAAAGTGCAACACTTTGCAGCTCTCCATAAACGAAAGCAGCTTCCTGCAGGGCGATAACCGCAAGCGCATAGCAAATGCTTGCAGCAAACGCGATTATGATTGTTGCTTTTAGCCCACCCGGTGGCTCGGCGCCGTTGTCTTCGGTCTCCCTGTTACGCGCGCCGAGGGCAACCAGCAACACGCCCATCATCACAACAGCGATGCCCGTCCAGTCGCCTGGATCCGGCCAGCGCCCGGCCGCGATTAAAAAGATAAGGATGAAAATTGGATAAGCCCCAACGATCGGACAAACCACCGAGATGGGCCCACGCGTAATTCCCCAATAAAGCAGGAAAGTAAGAGCAGCCACCCCAACGCCGCCTGCAACCAGCCACCACCAAGCCGTATGGATTGGCACCCAAGGAAGGCCTAATACCCAGTAGAGCAAACTGAGAATGAACGCCCCGACAAGCAGCGCGCCAAAAAGCGCTCGTCCTGGACCGACAGCGCGGCCCGTGAAGCGAGCGATGAAATCAGCACCGCCCCAGCCAAGAGCGGCAGCACATCCCCAAATGACAGGTGGCACGATCCCTTCCCCCGACACGGCACAACCACCCTACCCCAGACGAAAAACCGCAGGGCGGTTACAAAAGAATATACTGAAACCCCGCCTGCGGCCGGCATAAAATTGGCAAAAAAGCGAAGATGGTCCCAACGCATTGGAGGGTGCAATTCGCGGGGCATTGACAGCCTCGCGCCGGCGCGCGAAGCTCTCCCAATAACCCTAATCAGCCCATTGCAAAATAGAACTCAAATCGTGACAGGGGCGATGGGCGGCAAACGATGCCAAGACATGGGAGAAGCAAGCGTGAGACGCCAATTAAAAGCAACGGCTCTCGGCCTAACTCTAATCGCGGGATTCGCGCTTAGTGCCGAAGCTAAAACACTCGTTTATTGTTCTGAGGGTAGCCCCGAGGGTTTTAACCCATCACTCTATTCCGCAGGCACGACCTTCGATGCGTCGGCCCAAGCGATCTATAACCGCCTTGTCGAATTCGAACCCGGAACGACGACCCTCGTTCCTGGCTTAGCGGAATCCTGGTCTTCTTCCGAAGACGGGCTTGTTTATACCTTTAAGCTGCGCCAGGGCGTTAAGTGGCACGCCAACGACAAATTCACGCCAAGCCGTGACTTCAACGCCGATGACATCCTCTACAGCTTCAACCGCCAGTGGGACGCAAACCACCCCTATCACCCGGTTTCAGGCGGCAAGTATCAGTATTTCGGCTGGATGGATATGGCGAATATCTTGAAATCCATCGAGAAGGTCGATGATCACACCGTCAGATTCACCTTGAACTATCCAGAAGCACCTTTCGTTTCCAACCTGGCGATGGATTTCGCTTCCATCATGTCGGCGGAATACGCGGACAAGATGACGGATGCCAAGGAAACGGTGGATAATGAGCCGATCGGCACCGGACCTTTCGTCTTCAAGTCCTATCAGAAAGATGCGGTCATCCGCTATGAAGCGTTCGCCGACTATTGGGAAGGTAAGCCGCCTGCGGATAAGCTTGTCTTTGCAATCACGACCGATCCTTCGGTGCGCTATCAAAAGCTGAAGGCGGGCGAATGCCATATTATGCCCTATCCAAATCCGGCAGACCTGGCCGATATGGAGGCTAACGCCGACATCGACTTGCTTGAGCAAGAAGGCCTCAACGTCGGCTATCTCGCATTCAATACCGAAAAAGAGCCTTTCAACAACAAGGCTGTTCGCCAGGCTTTGAACATGGCGATCAACAAGCAAGCGATCATCGACGTTGTCTTTAAGGGCGCAGCCACGGCTGCGATAAACCCAATTCCACCGACCATCTGGTCTTATAACGACGCGATCACGGATTACGAGTACGATCCTGAGACCGCAAAGCAAATGCTGAAGGATGCCGGTGTCTCAGGCCTCAAGACCAACATCTGGGCCATGCCGGTACAACGCCCCTATAACCCCAATGCCCGGCGCATGGCTGAATTAATTCAAGCCGATTGGGCCAAAGTTGGGGTCGAGGCTGAGATTGTGACCTTCGAGTGGGCCGAATATCTCGACCGCGTGCGTAAGGGCGAACATGACACCGTGCTTCTGGGTTGGACCGGCGATAACGGCGATCCGGATAACTTCATGTTCGTGCTTCTGGGCTGCGAGGCTGCCAAATCCTCCAGCTCACGCTGGTGCAACAGGGACTTCGATGACCTTCTGCGCGATGCGAAGAAGACATCTAATATCGAAGAGCGCACCGCATTCTACAAAGATGCGCAAAAGATCTTCAAGGAAGAAGCACCTTGGGTCACCATCGCGCACTCGATCGTCTTCAAGCCCATTCGCAAAGAAGTTACGGGCTTCAAAGTTCACCCGCTGGGTAGTCACATCTTCAAATTTACAGACATCCAGTAAGGTGGCTTAAAGACTAAATTTTTGTGGCGGGAGGGAAACCTCCCGCCGCTTTTTTAGGACATCAATTTAATCGCTTTAACTTGATCGCGTTCAGAGGCTAGATGTTTTCTTTCCTTCTCAATCGACTGGGAATTTTGGTGCCGATTTTTTTAGGCGTCACTTTAGTGTCTTTTGGTTTTATTCGTATTTTGCCGGGCGACCCGGTCGAGACCCTAGCCGGCGAGCGCGGCGTCACACCTGAACGCCATGCAGAATTAATGGGGATACTCGGCCTCGATAAACCTGTGTGGGAACAATACCTGACCTACGTCTGGAATATCCTGCAGGGTGATTTTGGTCGCTCCTTCATCACCAATAAGCCCGTCATCGACGAGTTTATCGAGCTTTTCCCGGCGACCTTCGAACTCGCTTTCTGCGGCATGCTTTTCGCCATCATCGTGGGGCTTCCCATAGGTCTTATCGCGGCAACCAAGCGCGGCTCTTTCTTCGATCAAGGCTTGATGGGGGCGGCCTTAGTGGGCTATTCCATGCCGATTTTCTGGTGGGGTCTGCTTCTTATCATCTTCTTTTCGAACACGCTTGGCTGGACACCGGTTTCCGGGCGCATTTCATTTCTCTACGATGTCGACCCGGTAACCGGCTTTCTTTTGATTGATTCATTGCTCGGCGACGAGGCCGGGGCCTTTAAATCGGCATTAAGTCATCTGATCCTTCCCTCCGTCGTGCTGGGCACCATCCCGCTTGCCATCATCGCGCGGCAGACCCGCTCCGCAATGCTGGAGGTTCTGAGTGAAGACTATATCCGCACCGCTCGGGCAAAGGGTCTCAGTCCTCTCCGCGTGATCGGACTTCATGCGCTCAGAAACGCGATGATTACCGTCATAACGGTCATCGGTCTGCAAGGTGGCGCCCTCCTTGGCGGCGCCATTTTGACGGAAACGATCTTCTCATGGCCCGGCATAGGTAAGTGGATGATTTTCTCGGTCTCGAGCCGTGATTACTTTGTCGTTCAAAGCGGTCTGCTATTGATCGCGATTTGCATTATGACGGTCAATTTATTGGTCGATCTGGCATACGGCCTGATCAATCCCAGAATTCTCCATACGCGGTGAATAAGAATGGTCGATGCAGTCGAAAAAACCGAAACCACCGCAAAACGCGAACACCCGACGCTTCGTGAGCTGAAGGAGTTTTGGTACTATTTCTCAGAAAACAAGACGGCCGTCGTCGGATTTTTCTTTATTATCTCCGTCGTCTTGATGGCCATTTTTGCCGATGTAATCTCGCCTCACGACCCTGCCGAGCAATACCGGCAGTATTTAGAGATTCCGCCTGCTTGGTCCGAAGGCGGCATGATCCGGTTCCTTCTCGGCACCGACTACGCGGGGCGCGATATGCTATCGCGCATCATCCACGGCTCGCGGCTGTCCTTAATTGCAGGCGGCGTCGTGGTCGTGGTCTCTTTGGTTGTCGGGATCACCCTCGGCCTGATCGCCGGTTATTTCCGTGGCTGGGTCGAAACCCTGATCATGCGGATCATGGATACGATCCTCTCCGTGCCCGGCCTACTGATGGCTCTCGTTCTTGTGGCCGTTCTGGGGCCTGGACTTGAAAATGCGATGATCGCGATTGCCGTAACCTACACGCCCTATTTCGTGCGGCTAACGCGGGCATCCGCGATCTCGGAAGGCACCAAGGATTATGTCGTGGCTAGCCGTGTCGCGGGAGCTGGAACCCCGCGTTTGATGTTTATCTCCATTTTACCCAACTGCATGGCGCCCTTAATCGTGCAAGCGACCATGAGCTTTTCAAACGCGATTTTAGACGTTGCCGCGCTTGGTTTTCTCGGCATGGGCGCGCAACCGCCACTACCGGAATGGGGAACGCTGATCGCTGAAAACCGCGATCTTATTCTAAGTGCGCCTTGGACGGTCACGATTCCGGGATT
>CAXMNO010000512.1:0-6170 GCA_964194655.1 uncultured Acidimicrobiia bacterium | reverse complement strand
TGTGGACTTTCCCGATCCGCCCTTTTCATTCCCCAGTACAACAATCTGTGGCCGGTGCCCGGCCGCCGCACTCTCCTCCTCCACGCTCATACTGGGCGGGCCCAAACGGCGGTATCGTGGAAGACGGCGCCCCCGTTGGGTGGTGCGGGGTCGGCGCTGACAAGATGGTTGATACCCCTACCTTCAACAAATGCTGTATTGGGCCAAATACCTTCCACGACCAATACGTCCTCCTGCAATCCATCGAAAATTTCTACCGCGACCACCACATCCGCCCGCTTGTTGCCGAGGCGAAGGAGGTCATCGTCCTTGACCGAAAGCCGCCCCGCAGCAGCCGGGTGAATCTTAACACGCGGTTTCTTTTCACGCGAAAGCGAGCCCGGTGTTTCAGTGAAGCTAGTGTTCAAAAATGCGCGCGCAGGTGCTGTCACCAAGCGGAAGGGATGTTCCTCATCCGCGTTATCGGTGTTATCGAAGTGACCCGGACCTCTTGGCAGATTTTCGTGCGCTGGGCCGATCCTGGACCAGTCCGGCTTGAAGTGAAAACGCTTATCCGGCGTCGCAAAGCCATCCAGGAAATGCATCGTCTCATAGGGGAGCGCACAGTCGCGCCACCGCCCCTCTGCCAGGCTATCCGCATCGCCCAGACCCGACATCCGCAAAGTCTCGTCAATAATCTCCCAAGCTGTCATCTCAAAGCCGCGGTGGCGTAGCCCCAAGCGCTTGGCAAGCGCGCAAATGACGTCGTGATTGCTGCGGCTTTCACCGAGAGGCTCGATCACCTTTCGTGTTGCCTGAAGATATGTATGGCCGGTTGCGATATAGAGGTCGTCGTACTCCATCGACGTCGGCGCTGGAATGACGATATCGGCCATGGCCGCCGTTTCGGTCATGAATTGCTCATGCACGCTAACGAAGAGATCGGAACGCGCCATACCACGCGCGACCGATCCACCATCCGGGCAAACGGCCATCGGGTTGGTGTTTTGTATGAAGAGCGCTGTGACCGGCGGTCCCTCCCCAAGGTCGCGCTTGTCGCCTTCCAACACCGGCCCAAAGCGCGATTGATCTAGAATACGCGTTGAGCGGTCGAGAACGTCCAGTCCCTGGATAAGCGTGTGATCAAGCGGGTAAACCATGGTCTGGCCATAAAGTGCGCCGCCGCCTTCATACTGCCAAGCCCCCGTCACGGTTGGTAGGCAAACAACTGAGTGAACTGAGACAGCCCCATTGCGTGAACGCGAAAAGCCATAGCCGACACGGATATAAGATTTCTTCGTTGCCCCATAGAGACGGGCGAAGGCAATGATTTGCTCCTCCGGTACACCGGTAATGCCTGATGCCCATGAGGGCGTGCACGCTTCGTACTTCGCCTCTAAATCCGGGCCCCAATCGCTATAGGCTGCGAGGTAATCGCGGTCCGCCATCCCTTCTTTCAAGATCTGATGGATAACGGCGGCTGCCAAGGCATCATCAGTTCCAGGCTTCACCATAAGGTGCATGTCGGCTTGGGCAGCCGTACCGGTGCGATAGGGGTCCACGACGACCAGTTTGGCGCCATGATCCTTCCTGGCACGCGTAATCAGGTTCATCACGTTGATTTGGGTGGAGACGGGGTTGCCGCCCCAGACGACGATCAAATCCGACTTCGCGATTTCGCGCGCATCGACACCGCGCTTGGCACCGCACCCGGCCTTCCAACCGGCATCCGATAGCGCAATACAAATCGTCGAATGCTGACGCGAGGCCTTCATGGAAAAGCGAAGACGTTCAATCCCATCGCGCTGCACCAGGCCCATGGTGCCTGCGTAGTTATAGGGCCACACGCTCTCAGAACCATAAGTCTGCTGGGCACGGACAAATCCCTCCGCCACCTCGTCCAAGGCGTCATCCCATGAAATTGGCTGGAAGGCAGAAATCCCGAGGCCCTTCTCACCAACCCGGCGCAAAGGCTGTTTTAGGCGATCTGGATGGTGAACCCGCTCGCCGTAGCGCGCGACCTTTTCGCAGATAACGCCATCGGTATAGTCGTTTTCCTTAGCCCCCCGCACACGTCCAATTCTGCCGTCATGATTAAGTTCCACATCCAGCGCGCAAGCACTGGGGCAATCATGAGGGCATGTGGAGGGGCGAATCTCTCTCTTTTCCGCGGCATCAAGTGGCATGGTTTTCCATTATCGCTTCTTTTCTTGGGCCTCAAGCACTCTCAGAGTCAGATTATGCAACAAAGTTTTACGCCCAACACCGCACAACTGCAATCGGTCACATTCAGGGCTTGCGGAAGCGCCTTTCATTTTTCACCATAAGCGCCAGATGAGGACGTGAAAAAATGTTACAAAGCGCATCGAACTACCAAGACCTTTACCAGACCTTTTCCTGGCAGATCCCTGAATATTACAACATCGGCGTCGATGTCTCCGATAAGTGGGCCACGCGCGATCCAGATCGCAAAGCTCTCATCCATATAAGGGCCGACGGCGAGATCGAGACTTTGAGCTTTGGGATGTTGGCGGAGCAATCGAACAAGCTCGCCAACACGCTTTGGGCCCTAGGCATCAAACGTGGGGACCGGATCGCCATCTTGCTGCCGCAAGCGCCCGAAACGGCCTTGGCGCACATTGCGACTTATAAAATGGGGGCAATTGCCCTTCCGCTCTTCACTCTTTTTGGGCCAGAAGCACTTTTATACCGCCTGCAAAATTCAGGCGCGCGGGCCATCATCACCAATGCTGAGGGGCTGGAGAAGATCGAGGAATTGCGCGCCGATCTTCCAGGTCTTTCTCACGTCCTCTCCATCGATGGGCCAGCATCGGGCGCCTTGGGTTTTCATGAGGAATTAAGCAGGGCTTCAGGCAATTTCGAGGCGGTAAAGACCCTGGCAGACGATCCGGCGCTTATCGTCTATACCTCCGGCACGACCGGCCCGCCCAAGGGCGCGCTCCACGCCCACCGGGTGCTGCTCGGGCACTTGCCCGGCGTCGAGATGCCGCACGAATTCTTCCCTAAACCTGATGACCTCTTTTGGACCCCTGCAGATTGGGCCTGGGTCGGCGGGCTGATCGATGTTCTGCTGCCAAGTTTGCACCACGGCATTCCGGTAATCGCCCATCGCTTTGCAAAGTTCGACCCTGAAGAGACATTTCGCTTGATGGCTGATTTCTCGGTGCGCAACGTCTTTATGCCGCCAACAGCCTTGAAACTCATGCGCCAGGTGGCAAACCCCAAGGCACGTTGGGATTATAAGCTGCGCTCGATCGGCAGCGGTGGGGAGACACTCGGTGGTGAGCTTCTTGATTGGGGGCGGGAGACCTTTGGCCTAACGGTGAACGAGTTCTATGGCCAGACGGAATGTAACCTCGTGCTTGGCAACTGTGCTGGGATCATGCCGGTAACGCCGGGTTCGATGGGGCGCCCCATACCCGGACACAAGGTCGCTATTATCGATGATGAAGGCAAAGAGGTCGGCCCAGGCGAGGTCGGTAATATTGCCGTCATGCGGCCCGATCCGGTCATGTTCTTGCGTTACTGGGAGAATGAGGAGGCAACGGCTGCAAAGTTCATCGGTGACTGGCTTATGATGGGCGATCGCGGTCAAATGGACGAAGAGGGCTATTTCCACTTCATCGGCCGGGACGACGACGTGATTACCTCAGGCGGCTACCGCATCGGCCCTGGTGAGATCGAGGATTGCTTGCTGCGTCACCCCGCCATTGCCATGGCAGCCGCCGTCGGCATTCCCGATCCGATAAGGACTGAACGCATCAAAGCCTTCCTTGTGCTCGATAGCGGGCAATCCCCATCGGAGGAATTGGCGCGCGAGATCCAGGAATTTGTTAAGGCGCGCCTGGCTGCCCACGAGTATCCTCGCGAAATCGCCTTCGTCGATGCCCTGCCAATGACGGCAACGGGGAAAATCATGCGCCGCGAGTTGCGGGCGAAAGGGTAAGGATGGCCTCAACAAAAGACAGCGATAGTGGCTTTAACCTGTTAAGCCATGACGAGCCGCCGGCTGTCACTCTGCATCGCCGCGATGCGCGCTCCGGCTTTCTCTTCACCTGCGATCATGCGAGCAAAAGAATTCCAAGCGCCCTTGGTGATCTGGGCCTGCCAGCGAGCGAGCGCGAACGCCACATTGCCTGGGACATCGGCGCCCTTGGCGTCGCAGAGCGGTTGGGGATGCACTTCAACGCGACCTTGATTGCACAAAATTACTCGCGCCTCGTCATCGACTGCAACCGGCCACCCCATATCGCAAGCTCAATTCCGCGCATCAGCGAGGAAACCGTTATACCGGGGAACGAGGACCTATCCAACGGCGAAACAGAGGCACGAAGGCGCGAAATCTTCACGCCTTACCATGAAGAGATTTCAACACGCCTCGATGACCGTAGTGCTGCCGGGCAAGAAACCATCCTGGTTTCCGTACACAGCTTCACACCCGTCTATAAGCGTGAGGAACGGCCCTGGCATATCGGATTGCTCTATAACCGGGACGAGCGTTTTGCGGCTCCCTTACGCGACCTACTATCCGCGCCCGGCGATCTCGTAATTGGCGATAATGCGCCCTATGCCGTGAGTGATGAAACAGACTACACCATTCCCGTTCATGGCGAGGCGCGACGCCTCCATCACATCCTACTTGAGGTGCGCCAGGATCTTATCGAGGATGATGAGGGACAAAGGCGCTGGGCGGAACGCCTCGCAGAGGTTTTAATGGGGGCTGGCCAAGCCGTCGGGATCTCGGCTTTCGCCTAAATTGGTATTGCCAAATTCATTTTTTTGGACCTTGAGGATGGAGCATGTGCTTTGTAGACAAAGGCGCGGTCGTAACAGGTGCTAGCGGCGGCATTGGCTCTGCGATTGCGGGGCACCTGTTGGATGCGGGCGCTAAGGTGGCGCTAATCGACTTGAAGGCTCCAGACTGGGACTATGGGAGGCATGGCGAGCGGGCGTTTGCGCTTACCGGCGACGTCTCTGATGAGGCCTTTGTGGCTGAGGCATTCGCGGAAATCGGGGCGAAGTTCGAAAGGCTCGATCATCTGGTGAATGCCGCAGGCGTCTTGTGGTTCGATAAGGATAAGTCCCTTACCGAAACACCGCTGGAAATTTGGGACCGCGTTTTAGAAATTAACTTGCGAAGCATGGCATTAACGACGAGGCATGCAGTGGAATCGATGGGGCGAACAGTGGCAGGGAAAGAAGAGCCTGGGGGCTCGATGGTCCACATCGCCTCAATTCAGGCGCTGCGTGGAGACGACCACCCGCAAGATGCCTATCAGGCCTCAAAAGCAGCGATGATTTCGCTTTCCAAGTCGATTGCCATACAATTCGCTGGCCAGAACATCCGCTCGAACGCCTTGCTGCCCGGTGGCACCTTGAGCCCGATGCAACGGCGCTGGATTGAGGACCCGAACCAGCTCCAAGCCGCATCCAAGGGCATACCGTTGGGGCGGGCGGGTGCGCCTGAAGACATGGCCAACGCGGCCTTGTTCCTCCTTTCGGAAAAAGCCTCATTCATTACGGGAACGGAACTGATCGTCGATGGCGGCCGCACAGCCCTGCCCTAACCCGACGATTCAACTGAAGGAAAAAACATCATGTCAGAAACCCTGCGCTGCATTACCCCTGCCGATGGCAGCCTTTATGTCGAGCGGCCCTTGGCTGAAGGAAAAGCCATTGATGACGTCCTCGACCAAGCGAAAAAGGCCCAGGCCCAGTGGCGCCGTGTCCCTGTTGCGGAACGCCAGGCGCTTTTGACCAAGGCTGTCGATGCCTTTGTTGCAAAGAAATCCGAAATCGCCGAAGAGCTTTCCTGGCAGATGGGCCGCCCGGTATCTCAAGGTCCCGGCGAGGTTGGCGGGTTTGAGGAACGCGCGCGCTATATGATCGAAGCAGCGCCTCAAGCCCTTCAAGATATCGTTGTTGAGCCGAAGGAAGGCTTCACCCGCTTTGTCCGGCGCGAGCCTTTGGGCACGGTCTTTGTGGTGGCGCCTTGGAATTTCCCCTATTTGACAGCCGTGAATTCCATCGTGCCAGCGCTGATGGCCGGAAACGCGGTAGTCCTCAAGCACTCAGCCCAAACGCCACTTTGCGCCGAACGCTTTGCCGAAGCCTTTGCGGCAGCCGGATTGCCAGAGGGCCTCTTCCAGCATTTGCATCTCAGTCACGGC
>CAXMNO010000511.1:0-4788 GCA_964194655.1 uncultured Acidimicrobiia bacterium | reverse complement strand
GGTCACAGCGCTTAGCGGCGTTGCCGTTGCGCGAAAAAATTTCAGCGCTTCCAGCTGAATGTGAAGCTTTGGCGAGTCGTTTTGGGTTGGAGGGTCTTGAGAGTCTTGAGGCCACTGTGGATGTGAATGCTCTTCGCGGGCGCAACTGTTTAAGCGTAAAGGGCAAGTTTAAAGCTGTAGCGTATCAACGCTGTGTCGTTAGCTTGGACGTGGTACCTTCAAGCGTGGAAGATGCCTTTGAGGTTGTATTTGCACTGGATGATAATGCCTTCCAGGACGCGGATGACGACCCGCTGGGTGCAACGTTAGAGTTGATGGACGACGAAAGTATCGACATTGGTGAGCTGGTGGCACAGCATCTAATTTTGGGGCTTGATGCCTTTCCAAGGGCGGAAGTCGTTACATCGGATAGGAAGTATAAAGCAGGTGACAATTTCGCGGAGGAAGAGAAAATTTCTCCCTTTGCGGTGCTTGAACAGCTAAGACAACGCTCATAAGGCCTTCTAATAAGCTTGCCGGCGGATAGTTTATTGTCTAAGAAGCGCGCCAAACTCGGCGCGTTTGCCGCAGAAAGAGAAAGACGGAACGATGGCAGTACCTAAGAGTAAAATTTCAAATTCTCGCCGGAATATGCGCCGGGCGCATGACGCGCTGCCGGCGAGCCGCTACCATGAGTGTGCAAGCTGCGGCGAATTGAAGCGCCCGCACCATGTTTGTGCCTCATGCGGCCACTACGACGGTCGCGAGGTTAGCGAACCTGCTAGCGCTTAGATCCGCCGAGGCAAATTCGCCTCCGATCTAATCTCTCATCGCTAGGGTGAGGATGTCGGTGAGGTGGGTTTAAGGGGGGCGGATCAAAGAGGTCTGGGTGAGCAAAAAAATTACAATTGCGCTAGACGCCATGGGGGGCGACGAAGCGCCGCAGATAGTTGTTGCGGGGGCGGAGATTGCTTGCGAGCGATTTCCAAACGCGCATTTTCTTATGTTTGGCAACTCTGCGGAGGTTGAGCCCCTTCTCGCAAATACGAAGCGGCTTCGCGAAGTGACGACGCTCGAGCATTGTGATGATGTTGTCGATGGTGGCGTAAAACCCTCAATTGCGCTTCGTGCCGGGCGTGCGTCCAGTATGAGGCTGGCGATTGATTCGGTGAAAGAAGGCCGGGCCGATGGCGTGGTCTCTGCTGGTAATACCGGCGCCTTGATGGCGATGGCAAAGTTTGTGTTGAAGACTTTACCAGGGGTTAGCCGACCGGCGATCGCGTCATATTTCCCATCGACCAAGGGCGAGATTGTGATGCTCGATCTCGGTGCGAATATTAGCTGTGACGCCGACAATTTGGTGGACTTTGCCGTCATGGGTGCCGCCTTTACCCGTTCTATTCTTGGCGTGCGTGAACCGAGTATTGGCCTTTTGAATGTCGGATCTGAAGACATCAAGGGCCATGAATACCTTCATGCGGCCAGTGCGATATTGCGCGCAACGGAATTGGGTGGCCGGTTCCATGGGTTTGTCGAAGGTGACGATATTGCTAAGGGTACCGTCGATGTCGTCGTGACGGACGGATTTACCGGAAATATTGCGCTGAAGACGACAGAGGGAGCGGCCAAGCTCTTCTCTGATTATTTGCGATCGGCCTTCAAGTCTTCCCTGGCAGCTCGACTGGGGTATTTTCTGGCAGCCCCCTCGTTACGTAAGCTTCGCAAACGCACCGATCCCCGTCGTTATAACGGCGCAATGTTTCTGGGACTGAATGGCATTGCTGTAAAAAGCCACGGTGGGACCGATGCCCTCGGATTTGCGAACGCTATCGGCGTCGCGGCAGACCTCTGTGAGCAGGATATCATTGCTAAAATCAAGCGGGATATCGCGGCCCTCGACCGCACCCCAAAAAACGATAAGCCAAAAAACGATGAGGCGGTAGCGAGCTAATGGTTTTACGTTCTCTTGCTTTAGGCTGTGGCGCGTACTTGCCTGAGCGTGTTTTAACCAATGAAGAACTCGCAAAGCGAATTGATACCTCAGATGAGTGGATACGCCAACGCACCGGGATTCGCGAGCGCCACATCGCAGCGGACGGTGAATTGACATCCGATTTGGGCGTAGCAGCTGCGCAAAGAGCATTAACCGCAGCTGGGATCGATCCAGACGAGATCGATATGATCATTTGCGCGACCTCGACACCTGATGAGACTTTCCCGGCAACAGCGACACGCATTCAAGCTGGACTCGGCTGCACTCGCGGTGCTGCTTTTGATGTTCAAGCAGTTTGCAGCGGATTCGTATATAGTCTCGCAGTCGCGGATAACTTTATTAAGGCCGGGCAGGCGGGCACTGTTGTTGTCGTAGGGGCGGAGACTTTTTCGAGGATCCTCGATTGGGAAGACCGTGGAACTTGCGTTCTTTTTGGCGATGGGGCCGGGGCTCTCGTGCTTCGCGCGACCGAATCCGACGGAACCTCAAATGATCGCGGACTTCTTTCGACCCATATTCATTCCGATGGTCGTCATCATGACGCGCTTTATGTGGATGGCGGCCCATCTTCCAATGGCAAAGTCGGTCACTTGCGCATGCAGGGCAAGGAGGTATTCCGCCATGCCGTCGTTCGCATGGCTGAGGCTATAGATCAAGCCCTTGAGGCTAATGGCTTGACGGCGGGCGACGTCGATTGGCTTGTGCCGCATCAAGCTAATCACCGGATTATCGAAGCCATGGGCAGACGCTTGAATTTGCCTGCTGATCGGGTGGTCGTAACGATCGACCGTCATGCCAATACATCTGCTGCTTCCATTCCCCTGGCCCTCAGCGATGCCGTTGCAGGCGACAGAATTCAAACCGGCGACTTGATCTTGATGGAAGCTATGGGCGGCGGATTTACCTGGGGATCAGCCCTCCTTCGATGGTAATACCCGTTGTGTGCCGTTAAGCAACGCTGCTAATTTTGGCAATATCCTATTTGTTCGGCATTCCAAAACTCTAGAGCTATTCTTTAGGATCAGGTGATAAATCGTCTCGGTCCAATTGACCGGCTGAAATCCTTGCGCTAGGCTTACTTTAGAAACAAAAAAAGACAGGGGGTAACATGACGGAGAAAACCGTCACGCGCGCTGAGTTGAGCGAGGCCGTGTATCAGGAAGTCGGGCTATCACGGAGTGAATCGTCCGAACTTGTTGAAAGTGTGCTTGAGGAAATTTCAATGGCGCTGGTTCGCGGTGAGGCAGTGAAGCTTTCTTCATTTGGAAGCTTCTCTGTTCGCGACAAGGGACAAAGGATAGGTCGGAACCCCAAGACAGGTGAAGAGGTTCCTATTCTCGCGCGCCGTGTTTTGGTGTTTCGGGCATCGCATGTTTTGAAGGATAAAATCAATCAGGAGGCTGCTGGGGCCAACGGCGCCTAATTTGGCGTGCGCTCTGAACATTTAAAGTGAGAACCCGTAAATGATCGATTCGCGTTCCGGGGCCAAGTCCGCGTCAGCATTTAGGACGATCAGCGAAGCTTCGGAATTGCTTGATGTTCCACAGCATGTGCTTCGTTTTTGGGAAACGAAGTTTAGCCTCCTAAAGCCGATGAAACGGGGCGGTCGTCGATACTACCGCCCTGAAGACCTCAAGCTTCTCTCACATATTAAGGCGCTGCTGTACGAGGAAGGGTACACAATTAAGGGTGCCCAGCGCCACTTGCGGGAAAATCGCGGTTCGAAGGTTGGCGAGGATGCGGCGCAAAGCAGCAGTAAGGTGCTTGACGGATCGGGCGATCCATTACAGCGGTCTGAATCGGGAGAGCCACCAGGGAATTTGGGTGCGCTTCTAGATGATCTCCGTGAAATGCAGGAAATTTTGAAGAAGGCTTCAAATTGACGCTGCAGAGAATTTTGTCACCTTAAAGCACTAAAAAAATTGCGATAGTTGGTGGGCAAGAACTGAGGCGGGCATTGCGTTCAATGCCGCTCGGGTCTATATAGATCGCGTCCTTTCGAGAGCGAAGTATGCAAGTATTCTGAGAGGATTTTTTTATCGGAGCGTAGCGCAGCCTGGTAGCGCATCTGGCTGGGGGCCAGGGGGTCGCAGGTTCGAATCCTGCCGCTCCGACCAATGAAAACAAGGGGTTGGCCAAAAGTGGCTGACCCTTTTTTTGCTTTAAGTGTGTTTTTATTATTGTGTTAACCTAGGGTCTTTGGACATTTATCGTAATGCAATGATTGTTGCGGCGATAGACCAAGTTGCCTGATAACTTGTGTCTGTTTTGTCGTAGCGGGTGTTCACGCTTCTGAACTCCTTGATTTTGCTGAAATAGTTTTCGATGAGATGCCTCCATTTGTAAGCCTGCTCATCGTGCGGGATGTGGATTTTCCGGTTCCGCTTTGCAGGAATGACGGCTGCCGCATCGCGCTCATGCAGCGTTTGGCGTAGATGATCGGCATCAAAGGCCTTGTCGGCCATCAAGGCATCGAACGAAAGGCCATTGATCAGGTCCGGCACACCGACGATTTCGCTGCGCTGGCCGGGCAGCAATTTGAAGCGAACGAGATTGCCCAGGGCATCGGTGAGGGCAAGAACTTTGGTGGTCAATCCGCCTTTTGAGCGCCCAACGCCGGAACCGCCGGAAAACACTGTTCCACGCACCAAACCCTGGCGGAAGATCGCGCCAGGGGCCGCCGTCACGCCACGGCCCCGCACAGTGCCGGGAACCAGCGGTTCAATGATTGACCAGCTACGATCACTGATTACAAAACGCTCCCTACGCATCTTCAACCTCCCTAAAAGGAAGCTTGAATCACATTTCTCACAAAA
>CAXMNO010000510.1:0-6113 GCA_964194655.1 uncultured Acidimicrobiia bacterium | reverse complement strand
CCACATCAAGAACCTTTTTCTGCGCGATAAAAAGAAACGCATGTGGTTGCTGGTCGCACTCGAACATCAAGCGCTTGACCTAAAACGCCTTGGCACCTTTTTGGGCGCTAAGTCCCTATCATTTGCCACGCCCGAGCGTCTCATGACTTTCCTTGGGGTCAAGCCTGGCTCGGTCACGCCCTTTTCGATCATCAACGATAAAGAGTGCCGGGTGGAGGTGTTGCTTGATAAGGAAATCTGGGCCCACGATGCCGTCAACTGCCACCCCTTAGTGAACTGGATGACAACCTCGGTTTCGCCGGAAGACCTCCTCCAATTTTTGAACGCAGAGAACCATCCGCCCAGCTTTATAGATTTCACCCAACTCTAAAGGTAATTACGCAAGCGCGCGCCTGTTCAACCTTGCACAGTTAATGGAAAACCTCCATCTATGGAGCCACGCGTAGCCGGTGTGTGGCAGGGCCCCCTACCGGCGTTGTAACGGTTTATCGAGTAGAAAGCCTTTGGAAATGGAAACGATTATCGGCCAAAGCCCGAATGGAAGTGGCGGACCCGCGGACCTCATCAAGGATGTTGGGCAAGATGATTTCTCTAAGGACGTCATCGAAGCTTCGCAGAAGGTCCCTGTCATCGTCGATTTTTGGGCACCTTGGTGTGAGCCGTGCAAGCAGCTTGGACCTGCTTTGGAAAAGGCCGTAACTGAAGCACGTGGCGCTGTTTCTATGGCGAAGGTCAACATTGACGAAAACCAGCAACTGGCAGCCCAGCTGCGCATTTCCTCGATCCCAACCGTTTACGCCTTTT
The DNA here is from genome assembly GCA_964194655.1 of uncultured Acidimicrobiia bacterium. Taxonomy (GTDB): domain Bacteria; phylum Pseudomonadota; class Alphaproteobacteria; order Kiloniellales; family Kiloniellaceae; genus JAJFGK01. The sequence continues at coordinate 5,309 of CAXMNO010000510.1, read as the reverse complement.
ATCAGGGCCAACCTGTCGATGGTTTCCAGGGTGCGCAGCCGGAAAGCGAGATTAAGGCATTCGTGAAGCGCGTTGCTGAACAAGCGGGTGCCAGCGTTGGGCCGAGCCCGGTGGAACAAGCCCTCGAACAAGCAAGTGCGTTGCTGGAAGATGGTGCGGCGGCCCAAGCGGAAATGCTCTTCAGCCAGGTATTGCAGCACGAACCTGCAAACGCGAAAGCGCTCGCGGGTTTAGTTGGTTGCCATCTTGCCAAGGGCGATGTCGAGGCCGCGCGTGCCTTCGTTGATAGCCTCGACCAAGATACTTTGAACGCAGCCGAAATGGTCTCGGTTCTGGCCCAGCTCGAGCTCGCTGAAAAGGCCGCTGATGCGGGACCGGTCAATGATCTCCAGGCGAAACTTGGCGAAAACGAAAACGACCATCAAACCCGCTTCAATCTCGCAATTGCACTCCAGGCCGCTGGCCGGGATGAGGAAGCAGGCGAGCACATGCTGGAAATCATTCGCCGCGAGCGCAGCTGGAATGATGATGCCGCGCGCAAGCAGCTTCTCTCCTTTTTTGAGGCTTGGGGGCAAACCGACCCCCGCACGATTGAAACACGTCGCCGGCTCTCCGCTTTATTGTTTTCATGACTAGAGGACCCTTCCAGCCGAAATTCGACGACCTGCCGCAGGTCTTGCCGATCTTTCCGCTGACAGGGGCGCTCCTTTTGCCGGGTGGGCGGCTCCCCTTGAATATCTTCGAGCCACGCTATTTGGAAATGGTGGATGGGGCACTCGCCGAGCACCGTATGATTGGCATGATCCAGCCCAAAGAGGAAAGCGAAGACCAGGGCATTGCGCCGGTTTATCCGGTCGGCTGCGCCGGGCGCATCTCTCAGTTCGGTGAAAGCGAAGATGGACGCTACATGATTATGCTTAACGGCGTGATCCGCTTTAATATTGCAGAAGAACTCGCACCTAAAAGCTATCGGCAAGTTCGCGCGGACTACACCTCATATAAGCCCGATTTGGAGGAGAGTCCCTGTAACGTCGATCGGGCGAGATTGCTGGGTGCGCTAAAGAGCTATTTCGAAGCCGAAGATATCGAGAGTGATTGGACCTTAATCGACCAAACGGACGATGGCCGTCTGGTGACGGCGCTTTCGATGCTGTGCCCACTTGATCCGTCGGAAAAGCAGCTTCTTCTTGAAGCCACCACCCAGGACGAGCGAGCTGACAGATTGATAACGGTGCTTGAAATGGCGATGGCTGGCAATGGAACAGGCCAAGTTCGCCACTAGAGAATTTTTAATGATCCCTTGATCATGAAAGATGCTCTAGTCTTTTGATAGTACGCGCTTTTCGGGCGCAAAACCGCTCACACTTTTGCTGAAAGCGCTCTAGAACGCTGGCCCCAGAGCACCGACCCTGGGCCACCTTGGGCTTGTCGCACAGCAATTTCCGTGGCATCACCGGATATGTATTACTTAAGGAATGAGTGTTATGAGCGATGATCGGCCAAGCGTGGACCCGAAGCTCTTAGAGATTCTCGTTTGCCCCTTGACCAAGGGGCCGCTGGACTATGACCGAGAGGCGGGGGAATTGATAAGCCGCCAGGCGGGCCTTGCCTATCCAATCCGCAACGGAATTCCAATTATGCTGCCCGACGAAGCTCGCCAGCTCGAAAGCTGAATTTAACATGACCACAGAAAATCCTTGGCCGACCGAACTTCGCTACCTTTCCGCGGAGAAAGTTCTCCACATCGCGTTCGATACGGGTGAGGCCTACACCATACCAGCAGAGCTGTTGCGCATTGAGAGCCCTTCGGCGGAAGTCCAAGGCCACGGGCCCGGCCAGAAAGTTGTCGTCGCTGGCAGGCGTCATGTTGGCATCATGGAAATCGAACCCGTTGGGAACTATGCCGTGCGCTTGAAATTCGATGACCTGCATGACACAGGCATATTTTCCTGGGCCTACCTGCAGCATTTGGGCAGTAGTCAAAACGAAATCTGGCAGGATTATCTGGGCGCGCTCGATGAAGCTGGCCTCTCGCGCGATCCTTAAGCGTTTTTTCCTTAAAGTGGTTCGCCGCGGACTAAACGAGGCAAATCTCCGACCATCCCCATAGCATGACGCATCAAGAAGCGCTTAGCTGACGGTATGCGGTTGATACCGGCAAGCCCCAGATCTCTTGCAAGGCGAATTGGCCCGACATCATTGGAAAAAAGCCTGTTTAGAATATCGGTCACGACAACAAGCGTCATGGAATCAAAGCGCCGCCAGCGCTCATAACGCTCCAAAACCTCCGCCCCGCCAATATCCAGACCCAATCTTTTCGCATCGACAATCGCTTCAGCCAGAGCCGCAACGTCGCGAATTCCGAGATTCAATCCTTGCCCCGCAATCGGGTGAATGCCGTGAGCCGCATCTCCAACAAGCGCGAGGCGTCGATCGATATAACGCTCTGCATGTAACAGCGAGAGGGGATGACACCAACGTCGACCTGAAATGCTAAGACGACCGAGCGACGCGCCAAAGCGCCTTTGCAGCTCTGCAGAAAAGCCTTCGTCATCAAGCGCCATTGCCTCTTTTGCAACGTCACGCTTTTCGGTCCAGACCAGGGAAGAGCGATGGCAAACCGGCCCACCTTCGAAGAGCGGCCCATCTGTCATAGGCAAAAGGGCAAAGGGTCCCGCTGGCAGGAAGTGCTCGTGAGCCACTTCTTGGTGGGGGAGCTCATGACCAACGGTTGCGACAATGCTCGACTGCGGGTAGTCCCAAGATTTCACAGCTATGCCAGCACCGCGACGAACAGCCGAGCCACGCCCGTCCGCACCGATGACCAAAGCCGCCTTAACGGCAAGGCCGGAGTTGAGCTTTGCCCGCACGGCGGTCGCATCGCAGCTCAACTCAGCCGGGCTATCAGGGGCAAGTACCTTCAAATTCGGGTGCTGACGCAAGCATCTATCAAGTGCGCCTCGTGTAACGCGGTTCTCCACGATGTATCCGAGCGGCTCACCATCGACCTCCCTCGAATCGTAATGCAGATAAAGGCCTGATGCCCATCCAAGGCTTCCCAAGGCGCCCGCGCGCCCGTCACTAACACGGATGTCATGAATTGGCCCGGCGTCTTCGGCCATCTCGGGCCAGATGCCCAGGCCATCTAAAATCTGCCGTGACCCACGCGCAATCGCAGAGGAGCGGCCGTCATAAGGCTCCTGCAATTTCTCATGTGGATCTTCCCTGTCGACCAAGGTCACCGAGAGTCCAGCACCAGCCAGCGCAATACCCGTGGTGAGGCCAACCATACCGCCGCCGATCACCAAAACATCGCAGCCAAGCTCTTCCTTTGTCATAGACCAACTCCGTAATGCCAGGCCTCATGATACATACGCAACTTGTAGCCACGAGCTGCCTGCATCTTTTGAGCCCCTTTGGGCGCCAACTTTGCCGCGATTGCGCCGCTTGTCCAGTCCCATGGCCTTATGGATTTTGGCTGGCGCAAGAAAAAACCTCAATTGCCTATTTTTTAGCCACGTCAATTTTTGTGATTAATATTTAGCCATAAAGACTCTTCTTTCCTCAGCAAATATCCCAAAATTGGCTAATTTGTGCGGCTTGGCACTTTGGCACGCTTCTTGATTTAAGAAGGTCGGAGCGTTGTCAGAAGACGAAGGTTTTTCGAGTTGAACGCTGACAAGCGAGTAAAGGCAGGAAGGATTGAAGTAATGGTTAGATACTTTCGACGGTTATTGTTTCTCTTAGGACTGGCGATCGCCGGGCAAATCGCTTGGGCAAGTCCGGCATTTGCTACTGTTTCCGAGGAAACTGCCTTTGTCTTGAATAGCTTTTCATTTTTGATCCACGGCGTGCTCGTCATGTTCATGGCCGCTGGCTTCGCGATGCTCGAGGCGGGTCTCGTGCGCTCTAAAAATACGGCGGCGATCTGTTTGAAAAATATCGCACTCTACGCCACGGCGGGCATCTGCTTTTACCTGATTGGTTATAACCTGCTCTATGTCGGTGTCGGCGAAGGTGGCTTCATTGGCTCCTTCCAGCTGCTTTATGGCAGTAGTGATGCGGAGCTCGCACTGCTGAACGCGGAAACGGCAGACGAGGGCTTGGTCAGCGCGGTGACGGAGAATGGCTATTCCGTGATGTCCGACTGGTTTTTTCAGATGGTGTTCGTCGCAACCACGGCCTCCATAGTCTCCGGCACCGTGGCCGAACGGATCAAAGTCTGGCCCTTTTTGATATTCGTGGTCGTGCTTTCCGCTTTCATCTATCCGATTCAAGCCGCTTGGTCTTGGGGTGGTGGATTTCTTACCGCCATGGGCTTTAGTGATTTTGCTGGCTCCACTATCGTCCATTCGGTGGGCGGCTGGGCGGCGCTCGCAGGCGTACTGGTACTAGGTCCGCGCCGGGGCAAATATGCATCCGACGGCCGGGTCAATCCGTTGCCAGGTTCCAACCTACCGCTCGCGACCCTTGGCACCTTTATTTTGTGGATGGGCTGGTTCGGCTTCAATGGCGGATCACAGCTCGCCCTTGGGTCGGCCTTGGACGTGACCGCCATGGGGATTGTCTATGTCAACACCAACCTGGGAGCCGCCGGCGGCGTTTTAGCGGCGATGGCTGTCACGCAAATCCTGTTCCGTAAAATCGACCTCACCATGTCCTTGAACGGCGCATTAGCAGGGCTTGTCGCCATCACGGCGGGTCCTGATCTGCAGAACCACTTCTTCGCACTTCTGATCGGTGGCTTCGGCGGTGCACTTGCCGTCATCGCCGTCCCGGTCCTCGACCGGCTGAAGATTGATGATGTGGTCGGTGCGATACCGGTTCATCTGGTCGCTGGGATCTGGGGCACCTTGGCCGTTGGCATTTTTGGCGATGGCAACTTGATGGCGCAACTGATTGGCATCCTCAGCGTCGGGGCTTTCGTCTTTACTGCAAGCTTCATCGTCTGGTGGGGTTTGAAAGTGACCGTGGGCATCCGCGTTGATGAACAGGGCGAACATTTGGGCTTGGATAAGGCAGAACTCGGCCTGGAGGCCTATCCAGAATTCGGTCGGGGATCGCAAACTTTCTAAGGCTGAAATCTTAGCGGCAATTCCTTCCCTTGCCGTTGCTTATAAATTCTTGACGAAACAGGAAGCCGACCTTCGCTTAGACGAGGGTCGGCTTCTTTTTTGTCCTCTTGTCCAGTTGCGATGCAGGCTATAGAATCGTTTATGTTTTGTGCTCGGGGGCCTGTTGGCCGCGCCTTGCCTTCGATGGCTGCCACCTGGAAAGATAGGACGGCGGATCTGGGGCGAGAGTAACGG
>CAXMNO010000509.1:0-3565 GCA_964194655.1 uncultured Acidimicrobiia bacterium | reverse complement strand
GTTGATGACGCGCCACCCCTTAGTCTGGACCTCGCAAGTGGGGAGATTAAGACGATCCTTTGGGCGACGGGCTATCGTCCTGATTTCTCATGGCTGGAGGTGCCTGTCCTCGACCGTGAGGGCTTGGTCCGCCACGATGGCGGCGTTGTCGCGGGGGCGCCTGGCCTCTATTTGATGGGCATGCAGTTTTTGCGCCGCCGCAAGTCCGCGCTCATCGATGGCGCCGCAGATGATGCCCGTGATCTAAGCGATCATATAGCAGCCTACCATGATGGGGGCGGTCAAGTTACCTCCTGACGAACCTCTACGACCGTAATACCCAAAAGCTTCCATTTATTCTCGATCGGTGCCAAGTCCAAAATCGCGTAAAAGCGCATGCGGCGCTGGTGAAGATGGCCCCAGTGAGTGGCACGGGCATCCACAGACCACTCCGCATAGGCTTGAAACCCAGGGCGCCCGTCGAGCCTTGCAATATCGCGCACGCTAACGTCCGAAATGGATTTGGCCTGTGCCACACCACCGCCCAGGATTTCGATTTTGAGCGCACGGCGAAGCTCCTGCGAAACTGCGTCCAAGTGGTCTTCCGAAACAGTGAGTGTGAGAGCTTCGTGCAGACGTTCCTCGTTGCGGAGCCCGTGGGCTGTGTGAAGGGTGCTCACCAGCGCACTAATAATTTCAGCGGCTTCCTGCTGGTTGGGTAAGGCTTTTAGAGGGTTTTCGACCTCAATTTTGGCCTCTGATGTAAAAGCCCCACCACTCAAGAGCCCGAGAGCAACGACGATAAAGCAGAGTTTGCCGGTCCTGTTTCGAACTTTCACCGCCATGCCAAGCGTAACTAATGCTAGCGTTATCAGACCCACCGTGATCAAGGGCACAGCAATTACGTAGTCGTGTGATGTGGGCACGCCCTCTATCACCGGCGGGTGGTAGTTGTTCAGAAAATTCTCCCACCTGATTTCCGGCGCGCTTGGTTCGACTGAGGACGGGAAGGGGCCCGCAGGGTCGGTCGCCGTGACGGGTACGAGAGTTATCCGATCGCTAAAGAGGTCCCAGTTGATCGTCACTTCTTTCGCGATTTCCTCAGTTTTTTGTGTCAGAATCACACCGAGCATCGCGGTGACCGTGTCGAGGGATTGCGGTTTGTCGAGTACCTGTACGCCTTGCAGGCTCACAGAAACGAAGTCCGCACGCTCGAAGACTAAGCTTGCTGGTTTGCCGTCGATCGAGACCTTGTTTCGGGTCATGAAAAACTCACCGATCTGTTGCTTTAAGCCATCCCACTCCTCAGACGAGATGTTGGTGGGATCCCGCAATTCAAGGTCCAGCCAGTTCTCCAGATCCTTTACGCGGGCCAAAACCTCATGACGGACCTCATAAGGCTCGACATAAAGGAACGACATCAGCCCTGATTTGTGGTGGCGCGTTAGGCGCGGGTTTTCGAAAGCGCTGTACCAGGGGTCATTCCAGTTAAGCGATAGTTTTGCCTCATTCGACAGAAAGCGAAAATCGATAACAGGGGCGGATTTGTGGTAGGTGATGAACCCCATGTTCACGAGCGGTGCGCCATTTTCATCCACCGGGGGTGTGAAGGTCAGCGAATTTGGCTGCTGCTTGAAGGGGTACTTAACCTCCGCATAGAGAACGCGTTTATCAGCAGGCGCCTCTGGTACTTTGCGCCCCGTCGTTGGGTTTATCAGTCCGGCCATGAGGGATGTGCGTTCTTTGCGCAAGCGCGGCTCTGCCAAAACAAGCTCTGCCTTTAGAGGTTCGCCCTCGTCACTCGCGATTTTGAATGTTTTCATGGAAAAGTGCTCAAGCCGTTCGGCCAGATTAGGGCGACCCTCTCCGCCATCGTTCAGCAGATCGTCGGGGATGAGATCGACAAAGACACCGATATCACGCAGATAGATTTCGAGCGCGACCTTAACGTGATCCTCTTCAATAGTGATTTCTGCAATATTGGGGGCATTTTCCGCCCCCGTCATATTGATCCAGTCCGCCGATGCGCGGTTACTCAAGCCAAAACAAGCGATAAAGGTGACGAAAAGATAAAGTCCGATCCGAACCCTCATACCCTCAACTCCCCGCGCCCTGCTATCGGAGATTGCCGTTAGGTCTAGAGTGGCCCGTCTGTGGTCATTTGGGAAATAAAACTTTAGCCTGACTTTATCGCGGGGCGTAATATTGGGCCACCTACTGCGGAAGGCCGCGAAAACAAAACGAAATAGGGAGAATGCCATGTCGGACGAGAAGCTTCCCGAAAGCCTTGCCGAGCGCGTCCAATGGGTCATCGCAGCGCCCAACCAGGAGGAACTGCGCCGTCGCTACGACCTTTGGGCGAGCCAGTATGATAGCGATGTTAGCAGCGTGGAGGACTACCTCGCCCCCATGGCAACGGCGGAGGTCGCAAAGACCTTTCTCTTGGAAGAAGACCGCATCCTCGACGCAGGTGCTGGCACGGGGCTCTCAGGCTCTGCGCTGAAAGATGCAGGCTTTCCCAATCTCGTGGCCGTCGATTTTTCCGCCGGCATGCTGGCGATCGCGGAGATGAAGGGTGTTTATAAGGGGACCGTCCAGGCTGACCTTGGCCAGCGCACACCCTTTGACGATAATGCCTTCGATGCTGCCATTTCCGTCGGCACGACCTCGCAAATGCCCGCCGAAAGCCTGCGCGAAATGACCCGCGTCGTGCGCCCAGGCGGGCACATCCTCTTCACCGTTTGGGTCCAAGCCTATAACGAAAAAGGCTACGCCGAGATCGAGCGGGAACTGACAGAAGCCGGACGCCTTTCCATCATCCAAAAGGGCGAGGCCTTCCAGGCGCTGCCCACCTCCGAACCCGACCTTGTGTATGAGGTTTGGGTTTTCAAGGTGCTTGCATAAGGGGGGCTCACGATGCCCAAAGTCGAAACACTAACGCCGCCCAATTCACCCAAGCCAATCGGGCCTTATAGCCACATCGCGAAGGTCGGCGATTTCATAACAATCGGCGGTGTCGCGGGCGTGAACCCGGCAACTGGCGAGTTAGCCGGGGAGGATGTCCACTCCCAAACCATCCAGATTCTCAGGTCCTTTGAAGGTATGTTGGCGGCGGCTGGATCGGACCTCGATCACGTCGTCCACATCAATATTTTTCTAAAAGACATGAGCGACTTCGAGCGCATGAACGAAGCCTATATCGAAGTCATGGGCGACCGCCGCCCCGCACGAACCGCTATCGGGGTCAAGGAACTCCCAAAGCCGGGGTTCCAGCTTACCATGAACCTGACGGCGGTGACGGCGAGCTCTTCGTGAATAATACTACCAGCCTCGGTTGCGGAATTTCGATCCACAGCCAGCCTCGCGCGCCTTTTCGGCTTCGCTGGTCTTCGGGCATCCAGCTTGGGACGGTGAAGTCCTCATCCAGCTCGCGCATTTCCGCTGTGTCGTTGTGGGGCCAGGGGTCGACTTCGTGCATCAAGGCGATTTCATCCAGGGGAGTAAGTCAGATGCCTGCTGCTTTGGGTTCTGGAGGGTGGTTCTAGTAGCTAACCGCGCAGCACGGCAAACACATTTCAATTTGCAA
>CAXMNO010000508.1:0-7083 GCA_964194655.1 uncultured Acidimicrobiia bacterium | reverse complement strand
CGTGACCATCGGTCATTGTGAAGAAATGGTTTCCTGCAAGCTGACTCATTTTGCTGGCAAAAATCGAACTCCCATAAACAAAGAGAATTTCCGTTTCGCTGATACCACCTGGATAGAAAAGTATGTCTCCGCGTGAAGCATGGCTGGTGTGATTCTTAAAACTTACGCCAAGATCAAAATCTCCCAACGGAATCCACACCGCCTCGCCGCTCCATCTGGAGTGGATTACATGTTGACGATACGGCAGCAGTTTCAAAATTGCACGACACGTCTCTGGCGCTTTCTCCTCTTCAAGCACGCCACGAAATGTAAATTCACCCGACCTGATTTCGACGATTTTCATGTGCTACCCCTAAAATCTGCAGACCCAATAAGATGGGAGTTCGCATTGCAGCTTTCTTCAGCGCAATACGGATATAAAGAAGTATCCTGCAATATCGGCGCCTTCATGTGCCGAAATCCGCTGCTACTATCTCGTTTTCAATGTAAGTTATCGTTTTTATAAAATTCTATTGGGAAGTGGTGCCCAGGGGCGGAATCGAACCACCGACACCATGATTTTCAGTCATGTGCTCTACCAACTGAGCTACCTGGGCACTGGATGCGGCGTGGCATCTAATCATGATGTGCGGTGGGGCTTATAGGCAATGTGGGAGGGGCTGTCCAGCCTTTAAAAAGAAGAATTGGTAAAAATCCATCAAGCTGCGCCCCGGGGTTTAACAGGATCGCCGAAGTCGCCGCTATTCTTCCTTTTCATCCTCAATGTTTGCCGCCTCCCCAGGCATTCTATAATTCTCTCCAAACCAGCGGCCAAGGTCGACATCCGCGCAGCGTTTGGAGCAAAAAGGCCTGGTTTCAACCGCAGCATGGCGCCCACAGATCGGGCATTTGCGATTTGTGCGCTTCAAAGAGACAACTTTTTCATCACCCACGCTGCTTGCCCTATAAAAATTGAAATCATAGCTTTGCTTAGGAAAACTAGCTTTCTTCGAGCTCGAAGGCCAGGCCCCCCAACCTTTCCCGCACATGAATTTTCCGGCCCAATCTCGATTCGAGATATGCATGTGCCGGGGCAACCTCACCTTCTAAGAGGGCATGAGACACCTCTGGGGAGACCGCGAGGCCAAAAGACGTGCCAGGCCTCGTACCTTGCGCACTTGCGAGTGCGCGCAGAGCCGCAAAAGCCTCTGTCTCTGGGCGTAGTTCCCACCCGCGCCCAAGCAGGCCGACGGGGCGCATTAAAAGCTCATGCAATGGGGCACGTGCGCGCCGCCGGGTCAATTCCAGAAGGCCACTGCGCGAAATCGGTTGTAGGCGGACCGGCTGCGGATCGTCCCGCAAGGCGTCCGCCAGTGCTTTCTCCACAGCTTTACGTTCGCCCGTCTTATCCATACGCAAAAGATCGACGACCATCCGCCCTGAGAGGTTCCGTAGCCGCATTTGACGTGCAAATTCAACCACTGCCTCCAGATTGAGCGAATAGGCCTCACCGCTTTTGGCAGCTCGGTGACGGCGGCGGTCCACATCAACGGCGGTCAGGGTCTCTCCAGGCTCAATAATCAAAGCACCGCCGGAAGGAAGGTCGACTTCCGAGTGAAGCAGACCCTCCAATTCCTCTTCTAGGTCTTCGTCGTGGAAAAGCGGAACCCTGCCGGTATGGGCGTGCAATTCACCACTAAATGATAGCTTTTCATTGCTTAGCTGTTCTTTCAGGCTCTGAAATAATCCCAGCCCTTCCACAATTACTTCCTCCGGCCCGCGATCCAGAAGTGCCCTTAGCGCATCGCCCGCCGGTAAGAGCAGGCCGCATTTTCGGTTCTGCCAGCCTTCTGGCAAACGGGCGCATTCAGCTTTTGAAAGCGCTGCGGTTACCTTCGGTCCCTTTTGCCCTTTAGCAGACCGGACGATACGCAGCGTAAGGAGATCCCCCTCCGATAAGCCTTCAGGCGCCTCGCTCAAAGGAAGGAACGCCGACACATCACCAGAAATGTCAATGAAAGCAGCTTCAAGATCGCGCCGGAGAGCCGTAACACGCCCAGCAAAGAGGTCACCGACCTCACCATCGCGCGCGCGGGATGCTTTTTCGACCGCAAAATCGAGAAGATCTCCACTCCCCACCTCGACCAAAGCAAGCCGGCGAAGGCCTGGTAGATCCTCGATTAACAGGCGAGTGGGAAATGAGCTCGCCATACTCTTGCCTACCCTTGCGTTGCGCTGTCGTCTGGTCGCCAGCCGCAGCCTTGCAACAGATTCGTTACCTCAGTAAGCGCCAAGCCGACAACATTGGAATATGACCCAGAAATCTTAGGGATAAATGCAGCAGCTTTTCCCTGAATTGCATAGCCACCCGCCTTCCCTTCCCACTCCCCTGATGCGAGGTAGTCGTCGATTTGAGCGCTCGATAACCGTGCGAAAGTAACCCGCGTGATTACAAGACGGTGCCTTAGCGCGCCATCCGGCGTTATAAGGGCGATAGCCCCGTGCACTTGATGGGAGCGCCCGGAAAGCAACTCAAGACAGCGCCAAGCCTCCGTTCGGTCCCCAGCTTTGGCAAGAATTCGCCGACCCAAGGCAACCACCGTATCCGCCGCGAGCACAAAGTTGCCAGGAAACGCCGCACCAACGATAAGCGCCTTTTCCCGCGCCATTCTCGTCGCATAGCTCCGTGGCAGCTCCCGCCGTAACGGGGCTTCGTCGATTTCCGGAGGCACAACGCGCGAAGGCGCAATACCGATCTGCGCTAAAAGCTGAAGCCGCCGTGGCGAGGCTGAGGCAAGAATGAGTTCCTGCAGGCCCGGCGAGGGCGATCTTTGCTTATTCGCCCCAGGTCCCGACCTGCCGGGAGCAAGCTTCGCCTCTACCAGGGTGTTCTTATGCGAATATTCTGCCGACGCTGAAGGCATGACCGCAAAAATCCGACTTTATTTGAAACGGAAAGTGATACGGCCTTTGCTTAGATCATAAGGCGTCATTTCCACAGTGACGCGGTCACCAGCGAGGACGCGGATGCGATGCTTGCGCATCTTTCCAGCAGTGTGCGCTAGAAGTTCATGGTCGTTGTCAAGCTTAACGCGAAACATCGCATTGGGAAGAAGTTCGACAACGGTACCTTGGAACTCCAATAGATCTTCTTTGGCCATGCGTTTTTTGCTCTGCCCTTATCATATGGATGCAATAAAAGAAGGCGCCCAATAACGGGCGCGGCGCATCATACATAAAATAAAAGGGCGTACAAACCCATAACTACAAGTTGGGGATCAAATCAAGTGTGAAACGCTGCTCGATCTTACGCTTTAGGAAATCCCGGACTTGCCGGTAAGCATCAAGCCGCATTTCCCGGTTCCCCTCGACGATAGAGGGGTCGAAGGTATTCCAGAACTCCACCTCGCAAGCCATGGTGCGTGTCAAGTCGACGGCTTTATGCTGCGCCTCCGGCGAAAGCGAGATGATAAGGTCATAGGATGTGTCTTCCAAGTCATCGAAAGATTTACCACGGTGACGTGAGAGATTGATGCCGATTTCCTCCATCACCTCAATGATAAAGGGGTCAATCTCTTGTGGCCGGACACCAACGGAATCCACATAGACTTTGTGACCCAGCAGGTGCTTCAAAAGCCCCTCACCCATCGGCGAACGCACCGAATTGTGGGAACAGGCAAAGAGCACGGCGCCTGGGAGATCACTCATCACAGCCGCCCTATCCCCTGAAATGAAGCACGCAAATCAAGGTAAAAAGCCTTCTTGCGGTCGGAAAATCGATATCTATCTTCCCTTGCAGACGCTCGCGCAGCAGCGTGGAGCCATCGTTGTGCAGCCCTCTGCGCCCCATATCGATGGCCTCAATCTTGGCAGGGCTGGCAGTTTTGATTGCCTCAAAATAACTTTCACAGACGGCGAAATAATCGCGCACGATCTTGCGTAGCGGCGTAAGCGATAAAGCAACGGCGATTTTGGGCGCATTATCCTCACCACGCACGTCGAAGATCAGCCGGTTTTCCTCAATGCGAAGGTGAAGACCATAAGGCCCAGATAAGTCGCCCCTGGGTGCGAAGTAGTTTTCTTCCAGCAGATCATAGATTGCCACTTGGCGCTCATGCTCGACTTCGCTAGACCGCCTCACAACGCTTTTCTCATCGAGCGTGATATCGCTAATGCGCTCGCTCCCCGGCGGCGTGTCAGGGCCACAATTAGCCGTCGGCTGTCCTTCGTTCATGCCCTTTGCCTCCATGCTTGCGCCTGCCATGAAAGCAGACCGAGCCAGCGCAACGAAAGCTATCAGGGGCGAGCCCCAGCGGAAAGATGCTAGAGCACTTTCAGCAAAAGTGTGTGCGGTTTTGCGCCCGGAAAGTGCGTAATAATCAGAACTTAGAGCGATTTCATGATCGAAAGATCATTAAAAGTGCTCTAGCGTTTCATCTTAAAAGGTTTTCAATTCGATGATTTTAATCGTGTTTGCACCGAAAGAGCATGAGCATCGAGCCCTTCTGCCCGCGCCAACGTAACGGCACTCGGCCCAATTGCTTCCAAACCTTTTTCGGAACAGGAAAGTAATGACGTCCGCTTCATGAAATCCATGACAGAAAGCCCAGAAGAGAACCTTGCCGAGCGTGCAGTCGGCAGCACATGGTTTGGTCCGCCGACATAATCCCCAACGACTTCTGGCGTGTTTCGCCCAATAAAAATCGCACCAGCATGCCGGATAGCCCCTAAAAGCGTCTCAGGTGCAGCGACCGCCAACTCCAAGTGCTCGGGCGCAAAGCGGTCGACCAATGCTGGCGCTTGATCCAGGCTCTCGACCAGGATCACCGCACCATGGTCGCGCCAAGAGGCCCCGGCAATTTCATGCCGTGGCAGTTTCTGCAAAATCGTCTCCACAGCCTCAGTGACCTGGACTGCAAAGGCCTGATTATCCGTGACCAGGATCGATTGTGCCGCTGTATCGTGTTCGGCTTGAGATAATAGGTCTGCTGCAATGATCCGAGGGTCATTATCACCATCGGCAACGATGAGAATTTCTGACGGCCCGGCGATAGAATCGATACCAACCTGGCCAAAGACCTGGCGTTTGGCAGCCGCGACATAAGCATTGCCGGGTCCGACAATCTTATCAACGCAGCTAATCGTCTCAGTTCCATAGGCAAGTGCCGCAATAGCTTGTGCGCCACCAATTCGGTAAAGCTCATCGACGCCTACCAAGCTGGCAGCGGCAAGAACCAGGGGATTGAGCGTACCATCTGGTGTTGGGACAGCCATTACCAAGCGATCAACGCCTGCGACCTTCGCAGGTATGGCATTCATCAAAACAGAAGACGGGTAGGCCGCAAGCCCGCCCGGGACATAAAGACCCGCTGCCTCCACGGCACCCCAACGGTGGCCCAGGCCATTTCCAAACTCGTCCTCGTACCAAAGGTCTTCTGGCTTCTGGCGCTCATGGAACTCTTCAATTCGTTCTGCTGCTAGTTTTAAGGCTTGAAGCTGTTCTACAGGAACTGACTTAAGGGCTTTTTCCTGCTCGTCTGCAGAAATACTGAGGCCTTTTTCGTCCAAATCGAAGCGGTCGAATTGAGCTGTATAGTCACGAAGAGCTCCATCTCCCCGCGCTCGAACCTCAGCGATAATTGCTGCCACCGTGCGGCCCACATCTTCTGAAAATTCCCGCTTTTCTGAGAGCAACTCAGTAAATTCAACCTCGAAGGCCGGGGTTCCGACCGTAAGGAAACGGGGGCCTGATTCTTTAGATTTAAGCGACATGAGAGACCTCGCGAAAACGCGTAATCCACTCTCGAATTTCATCGTTACGCGTTTTGAAAGCCGCACGGCTCACGATGAGACGTGATGTCACCTCGGCCAGGACTTCGATCTCGACCAAACCGTTGGCTTTCAAGGTTGAACCGCTCGATACGAGATCGACAATCCGGCGGCAAAGACCCAGCGTCGGCGCCAACTCCATCGCGCCGGAAAGCTTGATACATTCAGCCTGCACACCGCGCCTGGCAAAATGACGGCGCGTCAATTCAGGATACTTGGTTGCGATGCGAATATGGCTCCAGCGCTGGGGGTCATCCTCCAGCACCAGCTCTTTGGGTTCGGCAACGGAAATACGGCACTTTCCAATCCCAAGATCGACCGGCGAATAAATCTCCGGATAGTCGAATTCCATCAGAACGTCGTTACCTGCAACACCGAGGTGTGCGGCGCCAAAAGCAACGAAAGTCGCAACGTCGAATGACCGCACGCGGATGATTTCAAGCTGCGGCAAGTTTGTCTGAAAGCGAAGCTGACGGGCGCTTTCATCATGAAAAGCGGCCTCCGGTTCGATCCCAGCAGCAGCAAGCAGCGGCGTGAGCTCTTTTAAAATTCGCCCCTTGGGAACAGCCAGCACGAGAGCATCGCTAGCCGGAGCGGCAACATTGAGAGATGACATTGCCTAAGCCTCTGGCCCGGATTCTTCTGATGGCCCGGATTCTTCTGACGACTGTGGAGCTTCATGGTCGGGCCGCCAACGCGTTGGCCAGGATTCCCCCAAATCTTCCAAATGGCAGCGGATCATCGAGACTTCCAAACGGATAGCACCCCCGTCTGAGAAAAGAAGCGTTACCGCCCCCTCTTCCCCTTTGATGGCCAAGAGATTCAAAATTTGGTCTTGGTCGCCGAGATTGATCCCGCGGCTGCGAACCCCTTTTACGCGATCGAAGCAAATGCCGCAGTTGATCCGCTGAAAGGGTGGCTCTTCGGCTGCGTCTTCAAAGGCCGCGTCACCTTCGATGCTAGCCGCAGGTGCCAAGTCAGGTGGAACTTCTCCACCCTTGGTCCAGTCGAAGCGGTTTGCAACCAACACAAAGCGCTTTTCACGCGGGCGAAAAGCCGCGTCCACCAGCGGGACAAGGGCATCCTGCAAAATCGCCGAGATGACATCTAAATCTTCAACATCATGGGCGCGAAGTTTCAAGGGTCCGGTATCGCTCATAAGCTCAGCTTTCGCTCATCTCCACCGGCCTGCTCATCTCCACCGGCATCATGGACCGGCACACCTTCTTCACCAACACGCTCGATGTCGGCCCCGCAAGCGCCCAGCTTTTCCAC
>CAXMNO010000507.1:0-2464 GCA_964194655.1 uncultured Acidimicrobiia bacterium | reverse complement strand
CGGGCGTATTGAAGGTGTAGTGGATCGCCGTCGTTAGTTCGACCACACCCAGCCCAGCGCCTAAGTGCCCACCGGTAAGGGAAACCTTATCGATAACCTCTTGACGCAGTTCATCGGCAAATTCGCGAAGCTGCGATTCCTCAAGTTTACGAAGATCGGCAGGTGATTTAATCCGATCCAGCAAAGGCTTGGGCCGGTTGTGACCAATTTGCGTCAAAGAAAACTCCTAATTCTCTTAGCCCCCGGCGGCTTTGTCTTCATCCCTATCCGGTACTCTTGTCCCTAATCAAAGTACCTGAGGACTTTCCGCCTTAGAAACCTACCACGCAATCCGAATTTTAGCATATCGCGAACAATATACGACCCCGCAACTTTATTGGCTCCATCAAGAGCGGCGGTCTATAATATAGCGTGCCGTCAAGCGTAGCAATTCGGCTTTTTCGCCGAAAATTGCAAGATGGCTCGCAGCCTCTTCAACAAGCGCCTCTGCCTTCGCGCGCGCGCCCTCGATACCAAGCTGTCCAACGAAGGTCGCCTTACCCATCGCCTCATCCTGGCCTGTGGGCTTGCCCAGTTCCTCAGGTGAGGAGAGCGCATCGAGCAAATCATCCGCGATCTGAAAGGCGAGACCAATCGCGCGTGAATAGTCGAGAAGGGCTTTTCGCTGTTCTTGATCCGCCCGGCCCAAGATAGCGCCTGCCTCGCAAGCAAAGGCGATGAGCGCGCCGGTTTTCAAGGCCTGAAGCTCGGTAATACCTGCGAGATCAAGGCCATCACGCTCTGGGGAAAGGTCGATCATCTGGCCACCGACCATCCCAGCCGCCCCAGATGCAAATGCGAGAGCTGCAATCAGTTCACCGCGCACTGCAGGATCTTCATGGCATGTCGAGCTTGAGAGAACCGTAAAAGCCTCTGGCAGCAGGCCGTCGCCTGCGAGGATTGCCGTTGCCTCGTCGAAGGCTTTGTGAACGCTCGCTCGCCCGCGGCGCAAGTCGCTATCATCCATGGCTGGGAGATCATCGTGGATCAGGCTATAGCAGTGGATCATCTCCAATGCCGCCGCTGCCTCAACCGACGCAGCTGCCGATAGACCGAAAAGGCCAGCGGTTTCCATAACCAAAAAGGGCCTGAGACGCTTGCCGCCTGAAAGGGTGGAATAGCGCATTGCCTCGATCACCCGTCCACGCGGCCCCGCCACTGGCACAAGCAGCCGATCCAGGGTCTCCGTCGTGAGCGCGGCACTCTCTTCCAGGCGCGCAGATAAATCAGCCATACTTACGACAGCGGCCATTGCGAACGTTTCCTAATCTACATCGAAGGGTTCGGTTCCGACGTTGCCGTCGGCTTTGAGCGAAATCTTTTCGATTTTCTCCTGCGCCTCACGCAGCTTCGCCTCACAGTGGCGTTTTAACAATGCGCCGCGCTCATAAGCCGTAATCGCATCGTCAAGCTTGCCCTCACCCGATTCCAAGCGTCCGACGATGCTCCTCAACTCCTCTAGCGCCTCCTCAAAGGAGAGCCCCGCAATATCCGCTGGCACCGCTTTTTCGGCCATTGATTTCTTTTCCCACTTTTTAGCTCTTCGCCAATCGATCCCTTGATTACCCGAGCCAGTCTCCCTGGACAATGGAAAAGCTAGGGTCTAATCCGCCATCAAAGTTTTTACCCCATCAAGGTCTTAACATGGGCCGCGACACTGCGGGCGAGCGCATCGTGATCGTAACCGCCTTCAAGGGCGGATACCACACGGCCACCGGCGACCTCATCGGCCACAGCCATGATCTCTCCCGTTGCCCAGGCAAAATCCTCTTCAACCAAATTAAGGTTCGCGAGCGGATCATCTTGGTGCGCGTCAAAACCAGCGGAAATTATGATCAACTCAGGCCCAAAGGCTTGCAGGTTGGGCAGAATGCGTTCTTCCATCGCACGGCGAAACGAGCCAGAGCCCGTACCTGGATCCAGTGGGGCGTTAAAAATATTACCGTGCCCCCCTTGCTCGTCACGCGCACCGGTTCCCGGATAAAGCGGCATCTGATGGGTCGATCCGAAGAAGAGATCCGGTTCATCCCAAAAAATGGCCTGGGTGCCGTTGCCATGATGAACATCGAAATCGACCACCGCCACACGGCGCATATCGTGCGCGTTGCGCGCGTGATGGGCTGCGACTGCGACATTATTGAAGAGGCAAAAGCCCATGGCGCGCGTCTGTTCGGCGTGATGCCCCGGCGGACGCACGGCGCAAAAGGCGTTCTTGGCTTCCCCCGCAACAACGGCATCGACCGCAGCCGTCAAGGCACCGACACCGCGTAACGCAGCCTCACCCGAAGCAGGCGAGACGATCGTATCGCCGTCGAAGGAGAGATAGCCCTCGCTTGGAATATTATCGAGCACCACGTCAACAAAAGCTCTTGGATGGGCGAGCGCTGCTTCTTCGCGTTCGCCGAGCGGCGCCTCGCGTCTCTCC
>CAXMNO010000506.1:0-9187 GCA_964194655.1 uncultured Acidimicrobiia bacterium | reverse complement strand
AGAAGGCGCCATTTTTCCGTCGATGACAGCTTTTTCATGCTTTTTCAAAAGAGCATCAATCCCCGGATGAGCTTTAAAAGCATCGATCAAGGCCTCGCCAACCTCGCTCCAAAGCCAATTTTTCGCCTGCAGGGCACGGCGTTTTTGAAACTCACCAGTGTCGTTCATAACCTTGCGATAGCGCCCGATCGTCTCCCACACCTCAGTAATTCCGCGCGCCTCCAGCGCTGAGGTTAAAAGAACAGGGGGCCGCCAATCCATTATAGAAGGACGCAATAGGCGTAACGCACCACGGTATTCCGCTGCGCTGCGCTTGGCCTCATCGCTTAGATCACCATCGGCCTTGTTGATGCAGATGAGGTCAGCGATTTCAACGATTCCCTTCTTGATGCCTTGCAGCTCGTCACCGCCGCCTGGCAGCAAAAGCAGCAAGAACATGTCGACAAGATCGTTTACGGCTATTTCCGATTGGCCGACGCCAACCGTCTCAACGATGATGACATCGAATCCAGCCGCCTCGCAGAGCAACATGCTCTCCCGCGTTCTACGTGCGACTCCGCCCAAAGTGCCGCCGGTCGGCGAAGGGCGGATAAAGGCTTCAGGCGTGCGGCTCAATTGTTCCATCCGGGTCTTATCGCCCAGAATGGAACCTCCACTTATTGGTGACGTCGGATCGACGGCCAGAACCGCAATTTTCAGCCCCTGGTCGATGAGATAAAGCCCGAAAGCTTCAATGAATGTGGATTTGCCGACGCCCGGCACGCCGGAAATACCGAGGCGAATGGCGTTGCCCGTATCCGGCAAAAGATCCTTTATAAGAGCTTCGGCAGCAATCCTGTGATCGCGCCGTCGCGATTCTGCGAGCGTAATAGCCCTTGCAAGCGCCCGGCGGCTACCTGCACGAATTTCTTCGGCTGTCGGGTTCAAAAACCCCTCTCCCCACCATATTTCTTTGCACATCGCCGCCGGCCAACCCGATGTGCTGGTTCCGGTTCGAAGTAGCTCTTCTCACCTCCACCATATTTCTTTGCACATCGCCGCCGGCCAACCCGATGTGCTGGTTCCGGTTCGAGGTGCTACCTCTCACCTCCATTTTTCTAAGCCACCAGCTCGCCAAATCCCCTGCGTCTTATACCTTTAGCCGGGCGATTGCACACCCTTCTCACCTGCCCCCGGGCCGAGCGGTTGACCGTAACTGAACTCGACAAAATTCCCATCCGGATCGCGCAAACCACAGTAATAGCCGACCGGAAAAGGCTCCTCACGGGGCGCCCATACGAGGCAGCCATCGGCCTCGGCCTTTTTGGCGATAGCATCCACAGCCTCGCGGCTCTCACAGGCAAAGCCAAAGTGGCTGTAGTCCTTATCTTCTTGGTCACGACCAGGGCCGCCTGGGATCAAGACGATGATGAAATCCTTGTCACGCCCTGGTTCTGCTAGCCAGAGGACACGTGTGCCGCCGTCATTTCGCTCGTGCACCGGGCGCATTGAGCAGTAGTCCTGGTAAAAAGTCGCCGTCGCATCTAGGTCACGCACATGAAGAGCAAGATGTGTCAGTCTTGGCGTCATGGATGCTGACTCTCCTTACGATAAGGTTATTGAGCTGCCTCTGGTGTTCCATCTTCAACACGCTCGCGCTTTGCCGCTTGCTGCTGACGCGCCCACATGGCGCCATAGACGCCATTTTTGTCCAGGAGCATTTGGTGGTCGCCACGCTCGACAATCTGGCCTGCCTCCATCACCAAAATCTCATCCGCGTTGACGACTGTGGAAAGTCGGTGCGCGATCACCAGTGTCGTCCGCCCGCGCGAGACTTCATCGAGGCTTTTCTGAATTTCCTGCTCGGTCCGGGTATCCAAGGAAGATGTCGCCTCATCGAACAGCAAGATCCTGGGGCGTTTCAGCATGGTGCGTGCTATTGCCACGCGCTGTTTCTCGCCGCCGGAGAGCTTGAGCCCACGCTCCCCCACGTTAGTTTCATAGCCATCGGGCAAGCCGGTTATAAAATCATGGATTCGCGCAAGGCGGGCGACTTCCTCAACCTCTTCAAAAGTAGCACCCGGCCGGCCATAGGCGATGTTATAGGCGATGGTATCGTTGAAGAGCACCGTATCTTGCGGCACCACGCCAATCGCTTGGCGCAGGCTCTCCTGAGCGACCTCGCGCACATCGCGCCCCTCGACCAGCACGCGTCCCCCGCTGGTATCGTAAAATCGGAATAGGAGGCGGCTAATTGTCGATTTGCCAGCCCCACTGGGCCCGACGATCGCTACTGTCTTACCAGGTGGCACGCTAAAGGAGACACCTTTGAGGATAGGGCGTCTGGGGTCATAGCCGAAGGCAACATCTTCAAAACGGACCTGACCTTGGCCTTGCGGTAATGCAATCGCATCCGGGGCGTCCCTGACTTCAGGCGGCTTGCCCATCAAGGTGAAAACGGCCTCCAGATCGATCAAGGACTGTTTGATTTCCCGGTAAACCGTGCCCAGCAAGTTCAAAGGCATGGCCACTTGTATCAAGTAGGCATTCACCATGACGAAATCGCCAACCGTCATGACCCCGCCCACCACATCGAATGCGGCCATGACCATCATGATCGTGAGACCGATGGAGACAATCACCGCCTGCCCCGCATTCAAGAAGGAAAGCGAGACCCTCGAGCGCTCGGCCGATGTCTGATAAGCGCTAAGCGCCTGATCGTAACGCGCTGCCTCATGTCCATCGTTTCCGAAATACTTGACCGTCTCATAATTCAACAGCGCATCGAGACTCTTTGTGCTGGCCTCGTTGTCGGCATCGTTCATCAAGCGACGGTGCTTGATACGCATTTCCGTCACCTTGAAGGTGTACCAAATGAAAATACCGATTGTCCCAGCAGGCACCAATGCGAAGCGCCAATCGAACAGCCACCACAAAATGCCGCAGACGAAGAGGATCTCCAAAATTGTCGGCGCCACGTTGAACATGACAAAGAACAAGAGGAATTCGATAGACTTGGTTCCGCGATCGAGCGCACGGCTAAGCCCGCCTGTTTGGCGTTCCAGGTGAAAGCGTAGCGAATGGCCCAACAACCTGCGAAATGCGGAAAGCGCGACTTCCCGAATGGCGAACTGGGCAACCCGGGCGAAGAGGGCATCGCGTAGCTCCCCAAACCCAAGCGCTAGCGTCCTGGCCGCACCATAGGCCAATAGAATAGCCAATGGTGCGGCAACGAGGGCTGCTTGATCGACACTGAGAGAATCAACCGCCTCGCGCAACAAGAAGGGCACCAGAATATTGGTGAGCTTTGCAGCGAAGAGCAACGCGACCGCGATTATGACCCGAGACTTCAGATCGAGCCGCCCTTCCGGCCACAGGAAGGGAAGCATGCGCAAAAGCGTCTTAAAGTGCTCACGCCCCAGCCTCTGTCCTGCCTTCATAGTGGTAGGTCGCATGTCTTACCTTCAAAAAAACGGGTTGGCAAAAAACGGGTTAGGCCATCGGGTCCAATTCGTCCGACCGTGAAATAAAGCTCTATATAGTACGGCAGTCCGAAATAAGCAGGAGTTTCTTCCGTTCAAATTCTCAGCGCCTCATGGAGGCGTTGCCTATGCCGCGGCCTCACGCTTCTGCTGCAGGATCGAGATGATTTCGTGGGCGGCCGCTGGAATATTGGTGCCTGGTCCATAAATCGCCGAGACGCCGGATTTCATGAGGTAGTCATAGTCCTGCGGCGGAATTACCCCGCCGCAAACAACCATAATATCGTCTGCCCCTTCGTTACGCAAAACCTCGATGAGTTGGGGCACCAGGGTCTTGTGGCCAGCGGCCTGGCTGGAAACGCCGATGACATGCACGTCGTTTTCAATCGCTTGGCGCGCTGCTTCCTCCGGCACCTGGAAAAGCGGGCCGATATCGATATCAAACCCGATATCGGCAAAGGCCGTTGCGATAATCTTCGCACCCCGGTCATGGCCATCTTGGCCGAGCTTTACGACCAGCATACGCGGACGCCTGCCTTCGGCCTCCGCAAAGGCAGCAGCCTCGCCACGAATGCACTCAAAGCCCTCATCCCCCTCGTAGGAGGCGCCGTAAACACCGGTTAGCGAACGGATGACGGCGCGATGCCTGCTATAGATTTTTTCAAGCGCATCGGAGATTTCCCCGACCGTGGCGCGCTTACGCGTCGCGTCAATCGCAAGTTCCAGCATATTGCCAGTCCCGTCGCCCGCCGCCCTGGTCAAGGCATCCAAGGCACCTTGGCAGGCGCCTTCATCACGCGAGGAGCGGATCGTCTGAAGCCGCCCTATCTGCTTTTCGCGAACTGCGGTGTTATCGATATCGAGGATGTCGATTTCCTCCGCCTCGCCATTGCTTCGATACTTGTTGACGCCAACGACGATCTCTTCCTTGCGGTCGATGCGTGCTTGCTTTCGCGCTGCCGATTCCTCGATTTTGAGCTTCGGCATACCAGTTTCGACGGCCTTGGTCATGCCGCCCATGGCCTCGACTTCATCGATGATCTTGCGCGCCTCTGTAACCAGGCTCGCCGTCAAGCTCTCGACATAATAACTGCCGCCCAAGGGATCGACGACTTTTGTGATACCCGTTTCCTCTTGCAGAACAAGCTGCGTGTTGCGGGCGATGCGCGCGGAGAAAGGCGTTGGCAAGGCCACCGCTTCGTCAAGCGCATTGGTGTGAAGCGACTGTGTCCCGCCCAAAACAGCGGCCATCGCCTCCACCGTTGTGCGGATCACGTTGTTGTAAGGATCTTGTTCGGTCAGGGAAACGCCGGAGGTTTGGCAATGTGTGCGCAGCATCTTCGAGCGCGGGTCCTTGGGCTGGAAATGCTTTTCCATCAGTTCCGACCAAAGAATTCTGGCCGCCCTCAGCTTGGCGATTTCCATGAAGAAATTCATGCCAATAGCAAAAAAGAAAGAGAGCCTTGGCGCGAAACTATCGACTTGAAGCCCCTTGGAAGCAGCCGCGCGCACATATTCTAGGCCATCGGCGATGGTGAAGGCCAATTCCTGCACGCAGGTCGCACCTGCTTCTTGCATGTGATAGCCGGAAATGGAAATGGAGTTGAAGCGCGGCATGTGTTCCGCCGTATAGCCAATGATATCAGCCACGATGCGCATCGAAGGTGTGGGGGGATAGATATAGGTGTTGCGAACCATGAACTCCTTCAGAATATCATTCTGAATGGTCCCTGAGAGCTTGTCTTGGGAAACGCCTTGTTCCTCCGCAGCCACGATATAGCCCGCCAAAACCGGCAGGACTGCCCCATTCATGGTCATGGAAACGGACATCTGATCAAGCGGAATGCCGTCGAAAAGGATCTTCATATCCTCGACTGAATCAATCGCCACTCCAGCCTTACCGACATCGCCGACGACGCGGGGATGGTCCGAATCATACCCTCGGTGCGTTGCCAGATCGAAGGCGACGGAAAGACCCTTTTGCCCGCCCGCCAAGTTTGCGCGGTAAAAGGCATTCGAGTCCTCAGCCGTGGAAAAGCCCGCGTACTGACGAATTGTCCAAGGGCGACCGGCATACATCGTGGCTCTCGGTCCCCTGGCAAAAGGCGCCAAGCCTGGGAAGGTATCGAGATGCTCCAGCCCCTCAATGTCTGCGGCGCTATAGAGAGGCTTAATGGGAATGCCCTCAGGCGTTTGCCAAACCAAACCTTCAGCCGTCTTCTCTTTCAATTCCTTGGCTGCGAGCGCCTTCCATGCAGCCAAATCCGGCTTTTTTCGATCCGCCATTATTCTATTCCCTTATTATTGGCGCTGTCTCTTATGTTGCTATGCTGCACTGCAACATATATCAGAATTGGAGTTCGGGCAATTCACGAGAAAGCCCCCTCCCGCAGTCGCACGAATGGCACAGGTTCGTCAAACCCCTTTAGCTGGGTCGAGCCACGCTCAAGTTCCCGATTGGACAAGCGCTCCGCCACGCCGGGATCCGCCATCAAGTCGGTGGAACAAACGATGTCCCCACCCTCGCTTTCCCCTTGCAGCCGGGCTGCCATATTGACCGTCGCGCCGAAGTAATCGAGCCGATCGTTGAAAGTCACTGCGATCGCAGGCCCCACATGCAGCCCGATCTTCAAGATAATGGCACCGCCCGTCTCCGTCGCATTGAATTCTGCAACAGAGCTTTGAATTTCTATAGCCGCTTCCAAGGCCTCGGTTGGGTCAACGAAGCTCGCCATGACAGCATCGCCGATGGTTTTGACGATTGCGCCCTCGTGCTTGCGCACGATGTCAGCCAGAAACGCGAAGTGACGCCGCACAGTGTGATAGGCCGCGGCATCGCCGATTGCGTTGTAGAGGGCCGTCGAATCCTTCAAGTCCGTAAAGAGGAGCACGACATGGCGAAGTTCCACCTCATCCCCCGGTCGCAAGACCTGGTCCGAGAAAAGATCGCGAAAGGCTTGCATCGAGGTCACACGATCCGCCGTTAAGGCATCGCGTGCCCAAACCTTTTCCTCAATTATTGCAATGCGTGGGTGCGGCCCATCGTTGCGAATGCTGACCGTCCCGGCGCTAGAACCGGGTTCGGTTTCAATTTGCGGCCCGCCAATAATAACCGTTGGAAAAGGGCCACCTTCGTGTTCGATTTCCAACTCAGGCCCAGCCTCTAAGGTCCTTAATCGATAATGCCCCGCTGGAAAGTCGGCCTCGACCTCTCGTACTTCGCCCGTGTCCACGGCGAGCTGCACTAGGATATGGGGCGTTGAACCAGGCCCAAAGAGGCAATATTCCCCAGCTTCAAGCAGCCTGATGGCCGGGCTAGGTGAAAAGCTCAGCTCCACATTACGCGAAAAATCACGCTGATAGTCGATGTTACAGCTATCGCAGTGCGCACCCAGCGGGAGCTTGTCGAGGCTTGAGGCATCAGCCTTTGGAATTCGGCAGCGCGGGCACAGCAGGTCCCACCGCAAATCCAACAAGCCAAGACGTGCCGACTGTAGGAAAAGCTCGATGACCAGTCGCTCTTCCAGCCCTTCCTGGCGTGCAAAGCGCAGCGGTCTTAGGTGTATGAGATCGGTTTCCTGGGCTTGGAAAATTACCTCTAAAAGCCGCTTGGCAAGCCCATGACCATATCCACTGTCTTCGATAGCGGTTGCTAAAGCAGTGCCACGCTCGCGCGCCGTGCGATCAGGATAGGGCGCAGAGTATTGGAACGCTTGGGGCGAGGTTCCTTCCAAGTGCTTTTCCGCAGCCCGCAGCTGGTCGTGATACATACGTTCGTTCGCGGGGAAGAAGCCCCATTTCAGTATCAAGCGGCCAACGAGCGTGCGTGGAGCCACCTCGAGCGTGACGCCGAACCTGGTGCCCTCGCCTTCAGCCTCGAAGGTCAGGCGGGCAATGAGCAAGGATAATGGGCCCTGGTCGAAGTCCCGCCGGTGTTCTAGCCAACGTGGTGCGACCCAGTTAACAGGCGTCTCGCGCCAGGCCAGCTTAAATGGCCCGATTTTGGCGCGGGCACGGTAGTCGACACGCCCGTCTTCTAGAGGCGTTTCCGTAATTTCTTGGCGGGGGAGACCTGCTGCCTCGTTGAAGCGCGCGGTATCGGCCATGAGGGACCAAAGCGCATCGGGCGCCACGTCGACGTACCACGACCAACTTCGCTTTTGAATTACCCTGCCCACAGCCCTGTCCTCCCCACAAGGGACACGGGCCTTAGAATAGAGACTGGTCCCGAATTTACCAAGAAAGGTGGGGAAGAATTCCATTCGGCTGTTCAGGTGCTTTCGCAAGCAGCTCGTTTAAGATCGTCGGATCGGGATTTTGTCCCGCATCCATCCCGAGTTCCTTGGCATGAATCCCGCCTGCAACGAAAAGAGCATCGATGCCAGAGCGCCTAGCACCTGCAATATCGGTTCGCAGAGAATCACCCACCGCCAAGACCTTGCTACGGTCCGTAATTGCAAGCGGCAAAAGACAGGCATCGTAGATTTCGGCATCGGGCTTACCATGGTATCGAATCTCGCCGCCCATTTCCTCGTAAGCGAGCGCAACGGCGCCGCCGCAAATTTCGCGCTTGCCGTCCCTGATCACTTCCCTATCGGGGTTGGCGCAGACCATGGGAAGTTTCAGGCCTTTCGCCTTTTCCAGCAGCGGCCGGTAATCCTCAACCGTGTCATTAAAGCCGGTTGGACCCGTTAGAAGGATGAAGTCCGCATCTTCCAACGCTGGGACAAAATCGTAATCTAGTCCTTCGCGAATGCCATGATCGCGTTCTGGACCCAAATGGAAACAAGCCTTACCCAACGCCGCATACCAAGCATCGGCACAAGAATTCAAAGATTGCCAGGTCGCTTCGCCGGAAGACATGACGAAATCGACGAGCGCTGGATCGATCCCCAGTTCTTCATTGCGCGCGGCGACCTCACTTGCCCGGCGCGGCGCGTTGGAGAGGATGATAATTTTTGCACCTTGCCTCTTTAGGGCCTCAAGGCAGACGACTGCTTCTGGAAAAGCCTTAACGCCATCATGCAACACCCCCCAAAGGTCGATGATGAAGGTCTCATATTTATCGGCGACCTGTCTGAGACCAGTCACCATAAGATCTTTTGTCATAATCAAATGTAGGCCTTCCCCATCCGTCATAATGTCCGCAACGCTCTTTGCCATAGCGCAGCACGGAATGAAAGATGAAGCTTGGGGAGGTTTTGCGCCTTAATGGACGCTATGCAGCCGGTCTGGCCAAGCGCGGTTCGCTGAAAAGATAGCCTTGCCCGTAATCGAGGTCGTAATCGAGAAGTTCGCGCATCATCTCTTCGGTCTCGATTTTTTCAACGACGATCATCAAGCCCGCATCGCGGCAGTCTCTCAACAAGCCGGAATCGGGTCGGAGTTCTTCAATCACCATCTTGGCGGAAAGTTTTATATAGCGAATTCCACGTGCCGTCATAGCCGCAGGCTCAAAGGTCAAGTCGCTGACCTGATCGATGGATAGACGGCACCCCAATTCCTTCAACCGCTCGAGATAGGTAATCGCGGTCGCAGGCCAATTTTCGTAATCATGCTGACAGAATTCGAAAACCATTCTCGGTGCCAACGCTTTTTCGCTCTCCAGAAAATCCAGAAAATCACCGAAAAATGAACCATTCGTCAGGGTTCGGCCGGAGAGATTGCAGAAGAAGTCGACCATCTCGCCGCTCCGCTCCACCTTGCGAAGCAACTGGACGCAGCGG
>CAXMNO010000505.1:0-3477 GCA_964194655.1 uncultured Acidimicrobiia bacterium | reverse complement strand
AGAGCCAGCTCAGGTAGGCTTTAAAAGCCTCGGGTAAGGAACGTGGCTGCCAGCCGCAGTCATCTTTGAGGCGAGAAATTTCATAGGCCCCCCAGCGCCCGCCCGTGAGGCTTGGATCGCATGGCAGCATCGCACTTCCCGTCTCGGCGTCGCGCCAACGAAAATTGGGCACGAGCTCACCTGTAAGCTCCAGTAGTTGCCGGAGAGTCCAAGTCTCCCCCTGTGCGATGTTGTAGCAGTCATGGCGAAGCTGTGGGGCATGCAGCAGGGCAACCAGTGCCTCCCCAACATCGCCCGCGTGAATGTAATCGCCGACAGCTTCCAAGCCGGAGACGGAGACCTCGCGGTCATCCAAAGCGTTTCTAAGCAGGGTAAAGGGAACAGGCGTCACCGCACGCGCGCCGGTATCGCGGTCAAGCGGGCCGTAGACGCCTGATAGCCGCACCGAAACAGCATTTAAGTCAAATTGTGCCGCACATTGCCGTGTTAGCAGTTCGCCCAGGTACTTCGTAATGGGATAGAGGCCTTCAATATCGACATATCCATCTTCCGGCAGCGGGCTCGGGCCTTCCTCCCCATAGACCGAGCCGGAGGAGATAGTGATAAATCGACGAAGTTCCTTTTGCCGCGTGGCCCACGCAAGCGCCTGGGCCGTTCCCATCATGTTGGTATCAAGAGCGGGAAGCGCGCCTGTTAAATCTGCCTCACAGTCCGCCCCGAGGGTCAAACGGTTGATCGAGGTGACGGTTGCGCCATGGACCGCGTGGGTGACCCTGAATTCATTCTCAATTTCTTGCCAGAGCCCTGGCGCGCGAATGTCACCGCACTTGAAAGTCAGCCGCTCGGCTACCGGATGAAAGAAGGCTTCCACCACTTTATCGGGCGGGTTTAAGTCAACGGCCACGGCATAATGGTTTGGCGCTGCTTCAAGCCAGGCCTTGCCCAGATGGCTCATCACCAAGCCCGTGGCGCCGGTAACGAGAAGGGTTTTCTCTTCAGCCACCTTCGTTCTCGCTTACGCAGTCTTTTCGCTCTGCAATGAGGAAAATACGGCGGAAGGGAAGGGCCGTCTTCTTGTCCGGGTCGCGGGGGTAGAGGCTGCGAAGTTCGGCGCGATAAGCCTCTTGAAAGGCTTTGCGCTCTTTTTCTGGCAGGCGGTCGAGGGTGGGACGCGCGCCCGCACCCTCGGTCCAATTCGCCACCGCGTCCTCACCCTCCAACAAATGCAGGTATTCCGTTACCCAGAAATCTGCTTCAGCGTCGAGCTCCGCGAAAATGCGCCTGTAGTCTCCCAGCGTTAAAGTCCCTGAAGGGGTCTGAAAACCGCCCAACCACGTTTGCCATTGAGGCTGCTTTGCCAGATCGCGAAGGATTTCGCGCCAAGTCCCGTGATTGCAATCAGGCATCTGCACGGCGAGCGTTCCCCCGGGGGCGAGCTGTTCGAAAAGACTTTTGAAGAGTGTTGGGTGGCCGCCGAGCCAATGCAGCGTGGCGTTTGAAAAAATCAGATCGGGCTTGGCTGTCGCTTTCCACGCTGCAATATCCGCCTGCTGCCAGCTAATCTTGTCAGCACCCGAGAAAGACTGCCGAGCGCTTTTCAACATCTCAGCGCTCGCGTCGAGGCCTGTGATATTCGCCTCCGGCCAGCGATCGCTCATCAAGGCTGTGATGTTGCCGGGCCCGCATCCCAGATCGACGATCTCCTTTGGCTCTGTTATTTGGATGCGTGCCAGCAGATCTAGTGCCGGGCGAAGACGTTCGTTTGTAAATTCGCTATAGCGCGTCGGGTCCCAGGTTGGATTGGCCGATGCGCGCAAAAGATCAGCTCCCCGCCGCAATATCAGCGGTGGTTTTGCCGCCGTGGGCCGCTGACCAGTCTTCCGGGTTTTCCAGGAAGGCGCGGACATCTGCGATGCCATCGGCTGAGAGGTAGCCTTCTTCCCCGGCAACAGCTAAGACGTCCCACCAGGTCGCAAGCGCGTGCAGCTTCACGCCTTCGGCTTCGAGCTGGGCGATGCCCTCGGGAAAAATGCCGTAGTGGAAGACAACGAAAGTGTGGGCGCATTTCGTTCCTGCCTCGCGAAGTGCTTCCACGAAGCTCAGTTTAGAGCCGCCGTCGGTCGCCAAGTCCTCGACCAGAAGGACCTTTGCGCCTTCCTTCAACTCGCCCTCGATCCGGGCGTTGCGGCCAAAGCCCTTGGGCTTTTTTCGCACATAAACCATGGGCAGATCGAAGAGTTCAGACATCCAGGCGGCAAAAGGAATACCCGCCGTCTCGCCGCCTGCGATCACATCAAGGTCGTTACCGATTTCGCGCGAAAGCAGCTCCTTGCCCATCGCCATTAGCTCGCGCCGTGCTTCGGGAAAGGAGATAATACGCCGGCAATCGACATAAACAGGGCTCGCGCGGCCAGAGGTGAAAATGAAAGGATCATCCGGGCGGAAAAGCACGGCTTCGATGTCGATTAAGATTTTCGCGGCACGCCGCGCGACGTCGGTCATATCCCAAATTCCTCTGGCTATGAGAATTAAATTCGCCAAAATTCGTTATTGCTTCTTAGCGATAAAAAGAGAGATTCGCAAAGCTCCTCTCCTTTGTCTAAAAAAGAAGGCGCGAGGGATTCGCGCTGGGTGGATCGTTGGTGAGTCGAAAAGGAATGCAAAATGGGTGATCTCCAAGGGAAAGTCGCGCTGGTAACGGGCGCAAGCCGTGGTATCGGACAAGCAATTGCGCGTGAGCTGGCAAATGCCGGTGCTTCTCTTCTCTTAGCCGCGCGTGGCGAGGAGGCTTGTAGGGCACTTGCAGATGAAATTGGCGCGTCTGCCGATGCCTGCTACTTGGATGTCGCCGATTATGACAGTGTTAAGGCAGCCGTTGGTGCGGCCATCTCGCGCTTTGGCCGCCTTGATATCCTTATCAACAATGCCGGTGTCAACGACCCTATCGGGCTTGTCGGGAATGCCGATCCGGCGGGCTGGGCGCGCTGTATCGAAATCAACTTGATCGGTGTGCACAATATGGTGCACGCATCTCTCCCCATGATGAGGGCCTCAGGGGAAGGGGTGATCGTCAATATCAGCTCGGGCGCGGCGTTTCTTGCCTTGGAGGGGTGGAGTGCGTACTGCGCCTCAAAGGCGGGCGTTGCCATGTTGACGGCCTCCATTGCTGAGGAGCTGTCGGGCGAGGGCATCCGCGTTTATGGCCTTCAGCCGGGCACGGTTGAGACAGCGATGCAGCAAAAAATCCGGGCAGCTGGCTATTCCCCCGTTGCACAGATGCAGCCAGCCGACCATCTGCCAGCAGAAGTTCCAGCACGCGCCGTAGCGTTTCTTTGTTCAGACGGCGGCAAGCGCTTTAACGGGCGGGAATTACGGGTCAGCGACAAAGATCTTTGCGATGCGATGGCGGCTTCTTAGAGCGCTTTTAATGATCATTCGATCATGAAAAGCGCTCTAAGCTCTTATTGTTGCGCACTT
>CAXMNO010000504.1:0-3928 GCA_964194655.1 uncultured Acidimicrobiia bacterium | reverse complement strand
GTCGAGAGCGTGATCTTGCGCTTTGAAATCGCGATACCTTCATTATCCATCATGATCTTCGAGGCAGTGGCCACGTTCTCGTAGTTATAAAGCGGCTCACCCATGCCCATCATGACAATGTTCGTGATCTGACGATCTTCGCTGGAATCCGGCCATTCCCCCACCTCATCACGCGCAACCATGATTTGGGCCACGATTTCGGCTGGCGAAAGGTTACGCACAAGGCGCTGGGTGCCGGTGTGGCAGAACTTGCACGTCAAGGTGCAACCGACCTGGCTTGAAACGCAGAGCGTGCCGCGATCTTCTTCTGGAATGAAGACCGTTTCGATCTGTTGACCGTCATGAAACTCCAAGAGCCACTTGCGCGTCCCGTCAACGGACTTCTCCGCCGTTACGATCTTTGGGCGCCCGACGTGGTGGCTCTCGGCCAAACGCGCGCGGAAGTCCTTGGAGAGGCTTGTCATCTCCGCAAAGTCAGTTGCGCCGCGATTATAGATCCACTGCCAGAGTTGCTTGGCCCGGAAAGGCTTCTCGCCAAGGCGTGCCATTTCATCGGCCATATCATTTCTGGAAAGACCGCAAAGGTCCACCTGCTCGCCACTGGCAGGCTCGGGCGGGGCAAAGGCTTTGACATGTGCGCTCATGGTGCGACTAGATAGGCTTGAATCGGTCTGGCTTCAAGCTTTCTGAATCGCTCAGCGCGCCTAAGTGCAGGGATTAGGGGACTTGAAACTTCGCTCCAATAGGGGTTCTCGATATGCGTTTCGTCATAACACTTACACTGACTTTGATAGGTAGCGGGACTTTGATAGGTACGGGCCTCCTCATCCCTCCAGCAGCGTTGGCTGAAGAGGTGACCGTGCTTTCAGCAGAAGTCCTTGAAATCGGTGGCAAGCGTTACCGCATTCACGGAATAGATGCGCCTGAAGAGGGGCAACAATGCTGGGCTGGCAGTCACTTATATCGTTGTGACCGGATCGCTATGACTGCCTTGATGGATCTCGTTGCTGGGAGCTCCTCTGTCGAATGCACTGTCATCCAAACAGAGGCCAACGATAAGGCTATTCAACCAGCGCGCTGCTATTCAGATGGCTATGATCTGGCCGAAGGGATGACCTATACCGGCTGGGCGCTCGCAGATCCTGGAAGCGGTGCTGCCTATCGCTCTTTTCAAGAAACGGCTGCTGCCAAGGGCCATGGCCTGTGGCGGGGTCGATTTGTCATGCCATGGGATTGGCGTGCAGGCGAACGCCTCCGCGAAGAAACGAGCAGCGATTAATGGAAATCTATAGCTTTAGGTGCTGTACCACTGGACACAAAGTTGGGGGCCTTTATGCGCGTTTTCCGCAGTGGTGGTCGACTTAATAATTTTGGTCGCAAAGCCTTCCATCTCGCGCAAATGAGGTTCTGGAACACCGCGCTTGCGTAGACGCTTGCGTGCGGCCTTCGCTTCTTTATCAAAATCTACCCAATCCGCCCGACCTAAAATCTTGGTCGCATTGGCCATGCAAACATTTTGAAGAAACCAGCGGGATTCGTTCCGCTTCTTCGCTGCCTCAGCTTCTTGGCTAAATCCGTGAGCACTCATAAAAAATGCAGCAAGAGCGAGCGTGCCTACCAAAACCTTTAAGCGGCGTTTTTTTGCTTTCGGTTGCATGAAACCTCCACATAACTGAACTCAACAAGTCCTCAAACTCGTAGACCTCAGCCTCCGCCTAGGATATTGACGAAGTCTTAATTAAGCCTGTTTGGTTGGATATCTCCCTGGTTCCTAGTGTTAACCGCTAGTCGACCAAATGTCCAGAGTGGCGGAAAACTGTCATTCCTGTGACAGGGTGCCTTAATCGGGAATTTTCGAAAGTAAAAATTACGTTAAATTTTTTATTTCTGAATTAACTATATTTCTAGCCGCGTGGGGAAGATCGCAGCGAAACAAAGCACCT
This sequence comes from uncultured Acidimicrobiia bacterium, assembly GCA_964194655.1. GTDB lineage: Bacteria > Pseudomonadota > Alphaproteobacteria > Kiloniellales > Kiloniellaceae > JAJFGK01. Next base: position 1,985 of record CAXMNO010000504.1, on the reverse strand, counting down.
GCTTGTCGCGCGGTTTACGTTGCCAGGGACGGTCTTGGTCTTTATCTTCCAGCCGCTCTCGGACCGCAGCATCCATCGCCGGTCCGTTTATTTGATTTGTTGAAATGGGCCCATGACCGACCTTTCTCATATTCGCAACTTTGCGATCATTGCTCACATCGACCACGGCAAGTCCACCTTGGCGGACCGGCTCATTCAGCTTTGCGGCGGGCTTCAGGACCGCGAGATGAAGGAACAGGTGCTCGACTCCATGGAGTTGGAGCGCGAGCGCGGCATTACCATCAAGGCGCAGACCGTATGTTTGAGCTACCAGGCGAAGAATGGCGAGACCTATCAGCTAAACCTTATTGATACGCCGGGTCACGTCGACTTTTCATACGAAGTCAGCCGATCGCTGGCCGCTTGCGAAGGCTCGCTTTTGCTGGTCGATGCCTCTCAGGGTGTCGAGGCACAGACGCTAGCAAATGTGTATCTAGCACTCGACAACGACCACGAAATCATTCCCGTCCTCAATAAAATCGACTTGCCAGCCGCAGAGCCGGAAAAAATTTGCGAGCAGATCGAGGATGTCATTGGACTGGATGCCTCCGACGCGCTTCCCATTTCAGCCAAAACCGGAAAAGGCGTGCCGGAGGTTCTGGAAGCCTTAGTCCACCGTCTTCCCGCGCCGAAAGGCGATGCTTCAGCACCACTCAAAGCCTTGCTGGTCGATTCCTGGTATGACGCCTATCTGGGGGTCATCACCTTGGTTCGGGTCGTGGATGGTGAGCTGCGCGCAGGCGCCAAGATCCGCATGATGGGATCAGGCGCGATCCACCAAGTCGATAATGTTGGCGTTTTCACCCCCAAAATGCAGCACCGCAAGATTTTGGGCCCGGGCGAAATCGGCTTTTTGACCGCTTCGATCAAGTCGGTATCCGATTGCCGCGTCGGCGACACCATTACCGAAGAAAAGCGCCGGGCAAGTGAGACTTTGGCCGGATTCGAGCCTTCTGTACCCGTCGTATTCTGCGGTCTCTTCCCAGTTGATTCGAATGACTACGAAACACTGCGCGATTCGCTTGGAAAGCTGGCTTTAAACGATAGCTCCTTTCTTTATGAGGCTGAATCTTCAGCGGCCCTTGGTTTCGGTTATCGCTGCGGGTTTCTAGGGCTGTTGCACTTGGAAATCGTGCAAGAACGGCTGGAGCGGGAATTCGGGCTTGATCTCGTCACGACCGCGCCGTCGGTTGTCTATCACATCGACATGACTAACGGCGACACGATAGAGCTGCACAATCCAGCCGATATGCCTGATGTGGTCAAGATTTCCTCTATCGATGAGCCCTGGATCAGAGCAACTATCATGGTGCCCGATGAATACCTTGGCGCCGTCTTGAAGCTTTGCGAGGATCGGCGTGGGGAACAGATCGAACTCACCTACGCCGGCACACGGGCCATGGTGATCTATAGCCTGCCATTGAACGAGGTCGTCTTTGACTTTTACGACCGCTTGAAGTCGGTAACCCGGGGTTATGCGTCCTTTGACTACCACCTTGAAGGCTACCGGGAAGGCGATTTGGTAAAGGTTGCCATCCTTGTGAACGCGGAACCGTTGGATTCGCTCTCCATCATCGTTCACCGCGCGCAGTCCGAATCACGCGGGCGCGTGCTTTGCGAACGCTTGAAGGAGCTGATCCCACGCCAGCTTTTCAAAATCGCAATTCAAGCTGCAATTGGTGGCAAGGTCATCGCGAGAGAGACTGTCTCGGCTCTGCGCAAGGATGTGACGGCCAAATGTTATGGCGGGGACGTTTCGCGTAAACGAAAGCTCCTAGATAAGCAAAAGGCTGGTAAGAAGCGTATGCGCCAGGTCGGGAATGTGGAAATTCCGCAATCAGCCTTCCTGGCCGCTCTTAAGATGGGCGACGACTAGTCCTACTTTGTCGATGGCGAACTTTTCTGGGAGTGAAGCTTTGATTGGCGCCAGGCCGGGGCTTATCTGC
>CAXMNO010000503.1:0-3315 GCA_964194655.1 uncultured Acidimicrobiia bacterium | reverse complement strand
AGCCGCGCAGTCACCGTGAGCGCGGAAATCCCCATGGAATTGTCGTTTCAGCCAATCCACTTCAGCGTACCACCAAATGGCGCCTTAAAAGCAGACCTCACTCTCCAGGGCCAAGTGGGGCCGATGGCTAGTCTATTCCTTTCTGAGGATCACCTTTTGGAGGGACGATTGGATGCGCTTTTATCGCTGCGCGGAACCCTCGCTGAACAACGGCTTGAAGGTGGCGCAAAGCTGGCCGAAGGCAGCTACGAGAACCTCGCAACTGGAACGCTGTTGCAAGACTTGCATGGTGAAGTTGAAGCTTCGGGCAGGAAGATTGCCCTCGTCTCGCTCACTGCAAGCGACGGCAAAAGGGGGAAGCTCCAATCCGAAGGGTCGATCGATCTTCGTGAAAGCGGTCCCATGGAAATCGACCTGAAGTCGGATTTGGTACGCATTTTTGTTATACGCCGGGACGACATTACGCTCGCGATTGAAGGAAAGTTGAAGCTGCAAGGCGGGCTCGATGACCTGACCCTGCGTGGCGAGATCACAACGACGGCCGCGGAAATCAATATTGGTTCGAATATCGCAAGTTCAATCGCGGAGTTGAAGGTCATCGAGGTCAATCTTCCCGGCGGCCCCGAGACCTCAAACATCCCTAATCCCTCGCAGACCACATTTAATCTCGATCTCAAGATTGAAATCCCTGGGAAAGCTTTCGTTCGCTCTCACATCATGGATACGGAATGGAGTGGTGAGCTGCACATCACCGGAACGGATCAGAAGCCTAAAATTCAAGGTGTTCTAAGGCCGATTAGAGGGCAGATCAATTTAGGAGAGCGAAGGTTTCGGGTGGAAGACGGTACGATTTCTTTTAGTGGTGGGAAGCCCGATCCCCTCCTCGATCTTACTGCGGTCTATTCCTCGAGTGACTTTACCGCGCGCATCCGCGTAACCGGAACTGCAAGTGAACCCGAGATCGAGCTAACCTCCAGCCCCGAAATGCCACAGGATGAAATAATTTCGCACGTGCTTTTTGGTAAGCCTGTCTCTCAGCTCTCCACTGGGGAGAGTATTGAACTCGCTGCAACGGCTGCCAAATTGGCCAGCGGCGTCTCCATCACAGGCGGACTGGTTGACGGTATTCGAAAGGCGACAGGGCTCGATGTCTTGCGTGCAAGCCAGTCCGAGGGCGGAGACCCCACCGTTTCCGCAGGCAAATATGTTGCCGATGGCGTCTATGTCGGGGTCGATCAGGGAACGGGCACTGGTAGCACGAATGCCACGGTTGAGATTGAAATCACACCTAACCTCTCGTTCGAAAGCTCCGTTGGGGCAGATAGCGCAGGGCACGTTGGCCTACGTTGGCAGTATGATTACTAGAGCACTTTTAATGATCTTACGATCATGAAAATCGCTCTAAGCTCTTATTGTTACGCACTTTCCGGGCGCAAAACCGCGCACACTTTTGCTGAAAGTGCTCTAGCTAGAGGCCCCTGCTCCTCTGACACCGAGAGCCTCAGCCGGTTCTAACCTTAATGAGGAAGCTATCAACTTCGAGAGATAGCTTTTCTGCACTTTCGGTTAAATCTTCGGTCGATCGCAATACTTCCTCGGCAGAAGCGCCGCTTTCCTGCGCTGCCGCTGTTGCTTGAGTAATTGTCTGAGCGACCTCCTGCGCGCCGATGGCAGCTTCTTCAACGTTATGCGAAATTTCGCCCGTCGCCGCGGATTGCTGAACAGAGCTTGCCGCATTGCGGGCAATGGCGTCCATTTTGCGGATCGTCTCCTCGATATCCCTGATGGCGGTTGCGGCATTATCGGTGGCGGTTTGGATTTTGCCAATTCGCTGGCCAATGTCTTTTGTTGCCGAAGCCGTTTGATTTGCCAGGGACTTTACTTCAGTCGCAACAACGGCAAAGCCTCTGCCGGCATCGCCGGCACGTTCAGCGATTTTGGTCGCCTCGAGCATTTGTGACGACGGGCTTTTTTCTAATGAAAACATGGCCCGAGTTCTGCTTAGTCAGAAGACCTTGACCATTATAGGCGGCGGGGCAGGTACCGGCAGAAAAATGCCAAAACCAACATTGAACAGCCACAAATTACGAAGAGCGACTGCAGCGGAAAGATTCTCAGAACGAGTGAAAATACACCCGGTGGAGCAAGTTGAGAAAAGTCGCGGTAAGTTGCAAAAACCGAGGTCATTTCAGGGCGTTCCCAATGGTGCACGCCTCGCAGAAATGGCAAGTTCCCTGCGGCATCGATTATTCCCGTCGCATAGGCCGAAATAACGAGCAGCACTGCGATAGCAAAGGGAATGCCTACCCCACTAAGAACCAAGATTGAAAAGAATGCGCTGGCACCGTAACCAATCATCATCAGCTTGCGAAGACCGATCCGGCGCCCTACCCAAGCCCATAGTGGCACAGCAAAAAGCGACCCAGCACCGATCGATGCAATAAGCCCAGCCGTCTCTTCACTTAAGCCACTTTCCACTGCAAATAGTGGCCCATAAACGAAAAACAACACCCACCACGATGAACGACCGACGGCCAACAACCAAGCCAGCAAAAGCCTTGGTTGGGAAACAAAGCGGCGAATGTTCCTAAATGCCGAAGGAGGCGGCCCCTTGGCCGGCGAAACCGCTGGGTCATCGCTTAAGCGAAGATACCAGAAATAACCAAACAATATCAGTGCACATAAGGCTGCCAGCAGAAAGGGCGCAAGGGGGCTCAGATTACCACGAAGAAATACACCAAGCCAGGGGGCCGCCGCCCAGGGAAGCGCCATGACAAGCATGCGCAGAGGTTCAAAGTGAGAGAGATCCTCGCGCGGGATATGATCCATGACATAAAGGTTAAAGGTGATTTCGATGAACGCCACCGCCAGTACATGCAGAGCCATACCAATAAGCAGCCCCGAAAATGTCTGGGTCGCCATAAGGCCGCTCCCGCAAACACTCGCCAGTGCTCCTATCGAAAACACCCAACGGCGGCGAAATTTATGCACCAGCCATGGCAGCGAAAAAGTCGCAGCAATTCCCACTATGCTGACGCCGAAATAAAAATAGCTAACGAATTCAACGCTACCTAGAATTTCTCTAGCGTTTAAAGGCACAACTGTAACCAGCAGCGCGCGTAGAAACGTAAATATCGCAAAAAGACTGGCAAAGGTCGCCGCGCGCTTCTGTTTTACAGAGCCAAACCAAACCGGTAGATGGATGGAACGCATAATCTCCCCCCAGTTCGAACCCTTTTCCTTTGGGGCGGGGCAATCTTATAGATGCGCGACCAAAAGAGGACTGCAAAATTCGCAACGCAGAACTGTTAGATC
>CAXMNO010000502.1:0-2119 GCA_964194655.1 uncultured Acidimicrobiia bacterium | reverse complement strand
GTTGAAAGAAAAGAGCGAGCGGTCACCGCCGACACGGGTGAGCGTGCCAATCGGTTCGTCATAAAGCAGAACATCGAGGACGGAAACATCAGTCATGGTCATCGTCATCAAGATCATAGGCCGGGCGTGCAGATTCGATTGCGCTGCCATTATCTCGATCCTGCGCAAGTTCGTTCCGCCGATCTTGAATTTGTGAAAGTGCGTGGCGGATCGCGTTCAGATTCTCAGGATTTTTTATGAATGCCTTTGCCGTCTTAGAGGCGTTGCGGATGGCTTCGATGTCGGAGCGGGAAAATTGATATTGGTGAAGCTCGCGCGCTTGATGCTGAAGCCGCTCCAGCTCGCTCTTGGATAACAGCTCGCTGGGCAGATCGCTGATGGTTTTCTGCAAGCGCGTCAGCTCCTTAAGGATCTGACCCGTGACCTTGCCGTCTGGCAGCGTATTTTGGGCGGTACTTCGCACAATCGACTTAACGGCAGACAACGCCTTGCGGGGTACGAGCACCAATTCCAGATCAAGGACACGGGCCAGCGCGACTAGACTGGAGGCCCTAAGATCGACATCGCCATTTTCGATTTTCGAGATATGACCCTGGGGCACGCCTAATTTGGCGCTCAGCTCACGCTGGCTAAGCCCTTTGTTTTCTCGAGCTTCCCTCAGGTCACGGCCGATAGGTTCGGTTGCGTAGATCATTTGGATACCAAATTCTGCATCGAGGTTGCCCTATGATGTGGTGCAATAAATCATATTTTATGGAATAGCTCAAGAATGAACTATCTCTCCTTGTCATTTGACTTTTTTGATATAGTATTCTATATCATTCTTCGCGCTTCGCTCAGAACCTCAGAAAGACCCGCGCCAGGCACAGCAACCAAAAGGCTAATCACATGACCGACGATAATTCGACACCCCGCGGACCACACCGGAGTGGCCGGGGTAAATTTCAAAAGGGCTCTTCGGGCAATCCAAAAGGCCGCCCCAAAGGTTCTCGAAACGAAGCCACCGTCCTGATTGAACAGCTCCTAGTTGGCGAAGCCAAGGAGATAACCCGTGCTTGCATCAAACTTGCCAAAGAGGGAGACCGAACCGCCCTGCGACTAGTCATGGAAAGACTTTTGCCCCAACGCAGGGGCAGGCCGATTCAAATTGATCTGCCAAAAGTGGAATCTGTGGCGGATCTCGCCGACGCTTACGATGCCGTGCTCGAGGCCACCGGCAACGGCGATATCACTCCGGACGAAGCCACGGTTCTCCTGGCACTTCTGGAGGGAAAGTTAGAGGTTGCCAAGGATCGCGTAAAAGACAATCTCTGGCCAAATATTGAATTTCCACCCGGATTAAACGATGAAAACCCGACGGCGCAATAGGCGTTTAGCCAGGACGAAACTGCATCGCTCCGCAAGCAGGGTAGAGTTTGAGATTGAGTTTGCCTTCTCGCGGCTTAGTGCTCGGTATCACTTGTGGGTTGTCGCCGATATAGAGAACGACATCAAGGTGGCGGGTATGACGCCGAGAATGCCCCCCGCTGGTGCAGCCGCGGTAGCTAAAGCGCATGCCTTCCTTGGGAATGATACCACCGAACAGGCTTTGGCGGATCGGGAACTGATTGAGACTTGTGGAATTCGCTACCTGCGCCGCCGCATGCAAGAACGAAAGGCGGTGCGAAAATCGGCTCATCGGCGTTTTAGTAGAATACGAGCCCGCAAGCGTCGGAGCGTGAGGTCTCGAGTGAGGGTGAGGGGTCACCGGCCAAGATAGCTATGGCTACGCTGAGCCGCGGCTTCCAGTCGGTAGCGGCCACGCTATATTGATCGGCCAGTCTCATCGCCCAGGCTGCGCGGCGATCGGTAGTGTGACAACGCCCCCTTAGCAACTGATGTAACCCTCGGCGTGGTCCTCGGCGATGGCAGCGGCGTCCCGGTCCGCGGGCGCGCCATGACCGCCGCCGCCGGCGGTTTCCAGACGCAAGATATCGCCCTTTTCAAGTCGCAATCCTGAGACCTTGGAGGAAAGCGCTTCTTCGGCCTTGATGCCGGCGCGGCGTAACAACAGCCGTCCCGGCCGGCCCGGTTCGCCGCCGGCCAGGCCATAGGGGGCTATTCGAAAGCGGTCGAAGTT
>CAXMNO010000501.1:0-4210 GCA_964194655.1 uncultured Acidimicrobiia bacterium | reverse complement strand
CACGTTTGTGTGAGACAGGGATGGTTAAAAACTTCGACCGTTCGAAATATATCCAAACCCCTATAAAAAGAAATTTACCACTCTCACTCCCTCTTGCTTTGCGTGGGGAATTGTGGTGAGGTGAAAGCGGCTCTGGTGGGTGCAGCAACACCCAGCCAGAGCCTACATACTCCAATGAGGAACCAAAGGAGCATGATGCTGTGCTTGAACTCGCTAAATTTATACCCGAAAGCTTCGTCTTTAACAGCCCCTTGCCGTCTGCGTTTGATCGGCAATGGCGATCTCTGCGTAGACGGCGCGAAATTCCCTTATTGATTGCCTGAGTTTCCGAATTTGGGCAACAAAAATAAGGCGCATCCATCACTCATCCTGGATGCGGCGGATCCTGCGCGTGTGCGTTTAGCCACGCGTGGGGCATCCACCAACGTGGGGTACGAGGATCTAAAATGCGACCAAGTCCCCTTTTCAGAGGCTATTCGGCAATTGGACCTGCCACCGGGTCTCCCTAAACGCCGAGAAGGGGAGGATCATATTCGCCACGCCCTGCGGTGCGCACCTCAAATCCTGGATGAATTGGAAAGACAGTTCGGCCCGCTGAACAGCGCGGAGACCGCGGAATGGCTTCGCAGCGTCGCGACGATGATGGCACTGCGCCAACCCGTAGCTGAAAGGACAAAGTGGCTCGTCCATTTCGCCCGCGCAAAGAAACGCAGCAACCAAGGTGCTTAGAGCAAGAAGACCTGCATTAAGCAGGGCCCGGAAGCACCACCGTTAAGTTCATCGTAGCTAAGAACTCTTTCGGGTGGTCATAAGCACCAATAGCAAAACAGACAGCGGTTGCACGGCACAGACGGTGAGAATCTCCTTAGCTATTTGACCCGGCTCTTCCCCACTTTCCTACGAAGCCTGGAGAAAATTTGCGGACCTATTGACGCGCCTCTGCCCAAAAACATTCTTCGCGTGACCGAAAAACCTCCTCCGAAGAAATGGAAAAGCGCGTAAATTGGGAGTGAACAAGCAGCCCTTGGACGATTAAGTTCTTTTTTCACACCTTCGCGTGTTCCCACCCGCTGACTTGCCCTAAGATGCGCGCGCTTGCCGATTCGCAGATGGCAGGCCAACAGCAAGAAAATGGGAGTGCGTAGGGTGTGGAGGGGTTTGGAACATCTGCCGGAGCGAAAGCAGCTCGAACTGCGGCGGATTGTCGAGGTACTGCACGAGGAATTTGAGGGGAAAACCAAGTCTTCAGGCTCCGAGCGACGACGGCGCGCCCGGATTTTGAAGATCATTCTCTTCGGCTCTCACGCGCGCGGAAGCTGGGTGGAAGACCCCATCGGCGGGTACTTTTCCGACTATGACATTTTGGTCATCGTCGATGAGGAAGAGTTCACGGACTTCGCAACCTATTGGAGCGTGGCGGAGGATCGCCTGCTGCTCGACACGCAAATCAAAACGGTGCCGCAGTTCATCGTTCACACGCTGGAAGAGGTGAACCGGGCCTTGATGGAAGGGCGCTACTTCTTCATCGACATCGTGCGTGAAGGGGCATTGCTTTACGAACTAAAAGAAACAACGCACCAGGGTAACGTCAAGTACAAGCTCGCCACACCAGTGCCCCCTAACCCGCAACTCGCAGGGGAAATGGCCAAGGAGTACTTTGACCATTGGATCAAGAGCGCGCGAACGCCGCTATCGCTCTTCGAGGACGCCTATAATAAGGGCTTTCATAACGATGCCGCCTTCCTGCTGCACAAAGCGACCGAGAGTGCTTATGGCACCTTTTTCCTCACGAAAACGCTTTATCTGCTGAAGGATCACAATGTAAAGCGCTTACGCTCGCGGGCGGAGGATATGGACCCGGCACTCCGCCAAGCCTGGCCACGCGGGCAAAAGCCCTTTGACAGGCGTTTCGAGTTGCTGCGCCGCGTTTATGTCGAGGCACGCTATTCCATGCACTACGAGATCACGGGGGAGGAGCTGCGCTGGCTGGCTGAGCGCATCTCCCATCTGCTCGAGCTGATTGAGGAAAGCTGCCAAGTGCATTTGAAGAGCCTGGAACTGGCAGCGGGGGAGTAGCTCCATAGCGAAGCTACCTATACGGGACTGAATGTGCCCGTGCTCTGTCCCGTTCCCGCTAACCCGTTCTTTGAGTACCCATAAGGCTAGAGACGTGCCGACTAGAACGACCAATGGGGTGCTTTTTGTTATTATACGACGTGCCTATGTCATTGCTTTGCGCTGACTCTTGCAGCACGCCTTTGCCTTTCAATTTCATTGAGCTCTGTTTCATAACCACGGTCTAGCTTCTTTTGTTTACTCTCGCAGAGCTCACTCGGTTGGTTTTGGCAGTTCGTTACTACCTCCTCCCGAGATAGAGCCGCCTCCTTCTCAGCAACGGCCACACGATTGTCGAAAAATGCATCCCTATCTTTTTCATTCTCAAATCCGTCGGGAACAAGAACGATATTTACACTCGCGGGATACTTGTTTGATGCGCCTGAAGCTACGTCCACCGCAACGCCTATGAATCCACCCAGAAGAATATTCCCGAGGGTCGCACCTGCAAATTCCGATTCCAATGATCCTGCGGATGCTTGAAAACCATCCTTCTCACAGATGACTGAGATATTATCTTTACTCTTGTCGACAACGATACTTCCTGGTGTCGGATTTACCGCCCCGACGATTTTGCCATCCCTCTCGAGGGTACAAGATGCTCCTGACGGATTAGTTGTTACTGTCACAGTATCATCTGTGCCTTCAATGATTGTGGAACAAGCCGAAAGAAGTAAAAGAGAACAAGCAAACCCAAAAACAAACACGATACGCACCCAAACCACTCCCTTAGCAAAATTTTGACATTAGATTATATTGGTAAAATAGACGTCCAGAAGCCCGAAAAGCAATATGAAATCTGCGTTGATAACGCAGTGATTTGCATTTGGATTAAAGCGGATTTTGCCCAACTAGAGTTGTTCGAAGACATTCTATTAGCTTGGAGAATTACCCAAGGTCGCATTGATCTGTTTGCGAAATTTGCAATGCTACATTGCAGGAGCGCCATGCGGTGGCGAACTCACCCCTAACCCAACTCAAAAGTCGTGATGCCGAAGGTGCGTGTCAGCGGTAAGTCTGGGGCTTCCCCCTTATACATGCGCGCCGTTTCGAAGACGGGTTTCAAGCCGTAACGCTCGGCAAGTGCAATCGCGGCTTTATTGGGTTCAGGTGGGTCAATAAAGATCTCGCCATCGTCGGCCTCCGCTGCAAGGGCGCGCATGAGGCTATCGGCGCCTATTTCGTCATCTGCGAACAGGGGACCGATCTTGTAACCCTTGCGACAGGGGCGGATGACGCCATAGCCAGTTATTTTGCCATCGACCTCCAGCACCTTGGATTTGCGCTTGGCAGGATTTAGCCAGCAGGTCACAAAGTTGCCGCGCGGTGCATTAAAGAAGGCACGGTCATAGGCCACGATATCGTCCAGCTTGAATTTGCTTAGGTGATGGACGCCTTCCACTTCACCCCTATCTAGCTCGACCTTGCCGCCGTAGCGAATGTTGCGATGAGCAAGCTTGAAGCCCGACTTCTCGTAGTTCGCTTGCTGGTCGACAACACCGTCGAGACCTACGGTTCGCTCCCCCAGATGGGCCATTCCAGCTTTCCAAATCTGGAGCCCATAGCCTTTGCCGCGAAAATCGGGATGCACGATGTAAAAGCCAAGGAAGCCGAAGTTATCGTCGTAGTTCGGAACGGAAATCGAGGCAATCGGCTTGCCATCCAAAAGTCCGATAAGGAAGCCCGCACGATCGACCGGATAGAAACAGTCCGCGTCACCTAGGCCCGGATTCCACCCCTCATTAGCCGCCCAATCAACGATCAGATCGGCCTCTGCTCGGGTCATGGATCGGATCGTCAAACTATCTTGCGAATCCTCATTCTTTGCCATGTCACAATCTTAGCGGACTTTTTCACGCCCCGTCACGCGCTATAGGGAAGATGGCTCCCAAATTCCTCAGGATTAGCCGGGAATACATAAAAATCGAAACGATTTCAGTTGACCTGGCCGGGCCTCTTCTAAAAAATCCAACCCGTTCCAAGGGGTGTCCCGACAAGGGGCTGAGAGTCGCTCGCCACATCCATCTCACCGAGGACAGGCAGCGCGGCAACCCTCCGAACCTGATCCGGGTCATGCCGGCGTAGGGATAGGAAC
>CAXMNO010000500.1:0-18104 GCA_964194655.1 uncultured Acidimicrobiia bacterium | reverse complement strand
CTTCAAGGGACATTTGACGACTGTCAGGATCAGGTAAAGGCGTTGTTCAACGATCAAGCTTTCCGGGCAGAACAACGCTTGTCAGCGGTCAACTCGATCAACTGGGCTCGGGTTATGGCGCAGATTGCGTACTATTTCTGGGCCGGGCTGGCCTTGGGTGCTTCTAGGCGTCCGGTGGCATTTTCCGTTCCATCGGGTAATTTCGGGAATATTTTTGCGGGCTATGCCGCTAAGCAGATGGGTTTGGATGTCTCGCACTTTGTCGTTGGCACCAATGCCAATGATATTCTGACCCGGTTCTTTACGAGCGGCAGCATGACCATGGCTGGGGTCGAGCCGACCTATTCGCCTTCGATGGATATCCAAGTCTCCAGCAACTTCGAGAGGCTTTTGTTTAGCGTGCTTGAGTGCGACGGGGCGGCTGTTGCCTCAACGCTGCAAGGTTTTCGGGAGACAGGTCATTTCTCGATAGCACCGGAAAAATTGGCGGAGCTCAGGGAACTTTTCACCGCCCATAGGGTGGATGACGAGGAGACGCTGGAAGAAATGAAGCGCATCTATCAGGAAACCGGTGAACTCATCGACCCACATTCTGCCATAGGGATCGCGGCAGCACGCGCAGAGCGCAGGGAATCGGACGGTCCCATGATCGCGCTCGCAACCGCTCATCCGGCGAAGTTCCCCGATGCAGTGGAAAAGGCAACGGGCATCCGGCCCAGTCTCCCCGATCATCTTTCCGATTTGTTAGTGCGTGAAGAGAGCTTTCAGACATTGCCGAACGACACCGCGCTTTTGAAAGAAATCATTCGTGGCCGAAACGGCGGTGATACGGCAAAGTTAGCGTCTTAAGGGAGCAGGTTTAATATGGGAAGGAAAAGTATTTGAGCGTCCGGGTCACGGAACTGGAAAATGGTCTAACGGTGGCAAGTGACACTATGCCTGGACTTGGCACCGTCACTTTAGGGGCCTGGGTCAACGCCGGCACGAGGCACGAAAATGCGGGTGTCAACGGTATTGCCCATCTTCTGGAGCATATGGCCTTCAAAGGCACGAAACGCCGCAGCGCCTTTCAAATTGCCCAGGAAATAGAGTCGGTCGGCGGGTACCTAAACGCCTACACCGGGCGCGAGGTGACGGCTTACTACGCGAAAGTCCTCAGCGAGGATTTGGCCCTTGGCCTCGATATCATTGGCGCTATCCTTCAGCATCCGGTTTTCGAGGAATCGGCGCTGGAGCTGGCGCGCGATGTCGTTCTGCAAGAAATCGGGCAGGCGCATGACACACCAGACGATATCGTTTTCGATCATTTCCAGTGGGCAGCTTATCCCGATCAACCACTCGGCATGCCGGTTTTGGGCGAGGCCCAGACGGTAAAGAGCCTAAGCCGGGCGAATTTGATCGATTACCTCGGGTCTAACTACGCACCTGGCCGTCTGGTCGTTGCTGCAGCGGGGGCGATCGAACATGACGTGTTGGTGCGCCTTGCGCGCCAGACTTTCGATTCTCTCTCCGCCGGTCGTGAAACAGTAGTAGCACCGGCCAATTATAAGGGCGGGACTGCCCTAGAAGAGCGGGATTTGGAGCAGGTTCACCTGGTTCTGGGATTCCCGGCAGCTGGCCTTTTGGATGACGAATACTACGCCGCGAACCTCTTTTCGACACTGCTTGGCGGTGGGATGTCATCCAGGCTTTTCCAAGAAATTCGCGAAAAGCGGGGGCTCGCCTATTCGATCTACAGCTTCAATTCCGGATTTATGGATAGCGGCCTTTTTGGCATCTATGCCGGCACGGGGAGCGAACGGACCGAGGAACTCCTTAGCGTTATTGCAAGTGAATTGAAGGATTTGCCTGACCGAATAGAAGAAGAAGAACTCACCAGGGCACAGGCCCAGGCACGTGCTGGCTACCTTATGAGCCGTGAAAGCACGACAGCCAGGTGCGAGCAGCTCGCCCAGCAGATCTTGACCTTCAAACGACCGTTGAGTGTGGAAGAAACTTTGGCGAAGATTGAGGGTGTAGGTCTGGCTGATATTCATGATGTTTGTGCTAATCTGAAAACGGCACCACCGACGCTGGCAGGTATTGGACCTTTTAGCCAAGATATTGATTTTGGGCCCCTGGCTGCGCAGTTTGGTTAAGGTTTATGCCCTGCAGCCGCTTCGGGCGCGATCGAGTTTTGGTGGGAGAAAAGCTGGGTGTAGTTGGAGTCTTAGAGGGCGGGCATGATTTCATTCCTGCGGAATAGATCTCAGCGTGGCATTCGCCTTGAAGACGGGCGCGTCTATCTGCGCGCACTCAGCATGGCTGATTGGGAAACCTGGGCTCGATTGCGCGAACAAAGCCAGGCTTTCCTGATCCCCTGGGAGCCGCTTTGGGCCAGTGACGCACTCAGCAAGGCAGCTTTTCGCCGCCGTGTCGAGCACGTGCGCTATGAGTGGGAACGGGAAACAGGTTACAGTTTTCTAATCTATCAGCAATCAGACGATGCGCTCCTGGGCGGCATCACGCTTTCGAATGTTCGCCGCGGTGTGGCGCAAGCTGGCAATCTTGGCTATTGGGTCGGCATGCCTTATGCGCGCCTTGGCTATATGACCGAGGCTATGCGGGCGATTGCGGATTTTTCGTTTGGCCAACTTCGACTGCACCGTTTGGAGGCTGCCTGCCTGGAACAAAATACGGCCAGCCGCGGGTTATTGACGAATTCAGGCTTTCGCGAGATCGGCTACGCCCGCCAATATCTAAGAATCGCGGGAAAATGGCAGGACCATGTGCTTTTTGAGAAGCTCACGCCTGAACGCTGATGGCGCCCGACACTAAGAAAACGACACTAACGCAAGACCAAGAGCTCAAGCGTGCCCTGCTGTGCCGGATAAGCTTGAAACATCAACGCCAAGTTTGGAGATCGCCCGCTCCCACTTGCTATCCAGATCTTCACCAAAGAGAAGGGACGGGTCCGAATCGACGTTCAGCCAACCATTGGACTGTATTTCGGCATCGAGCTGACCTGGTCCCCAGCCTGCATAGCCAAGTGCCATGAGGGATTGCTGCGGCCCTCTGCCACGGGCAATGTCGCGGAGGATATCGACGGTGGCCGTCAAGGCGATGTTGCCATCGACGTTGAGCGAGCCCTCCTTTAAGTAATCGCAAGAGTGCAGAACGAAACCCCGGCCAGATTCCACTGGGCCACCAAAGTGCACCCGAATTTGGTCGGTTGCCACGTCCGTATCGATCTCTAGTTGCCGAAGAAGATCTGGAAAGGTAATTGCACCGACGAGCCGGTTGATCACAAGGCCCATCGCACCCTCTTCGCTGTGGGCGCACATGTAGATAACGGTTCTGGTAAAGCGAGAATCGCGCATTCCCGGCATGGCGATAAGGAATTGGCCGGTTAAGTAACCTTCATTCGGGTTGAGTGTCATCACCTTCAGTTATCCCTCCTTTGACTCTACTTGAGAATTGGAGCGTCGTTAGGTTTCCTTAAATAACTCTAGCGAATGAGGTATCAGTAATATGGCTGACAGTGTAACACGTTATTGTGACTCTTGCTTCATCTTCTAGTCTTAATTTTGGGATTACCTATATTAAAACAGCGCTCAATTGTGGAAATTCTGTTCCGGCGAGTAAAAAAGAAATGCGACTACGATCGTTTATAGGCTTAATTTTTGGCTTTTTTGTGGCACTGATGGTGGTTGATTCACCGATGGCGAGCGCCGCTGGTGGTCCTTGGGCTGAAAATGACCATGGACGTCTGCGCTTGATCTCGGTCGGCGAAACGATTGCCCCTAGTGACGTTGAAGGCTTGGAAGTCGGGGAAGGTGAAGTCCTTCTCGGTCTTCACTTTCAATTGGAGCCGGATTGGAAGATCTATTGGCGCTCGCCCGGTGACGCAGGTTTTCCGCCATCCCTGAACTGGGAAGCGTCGGAAAATATCGACGACTTGCAGATGGAGTGGCCAGCGCCCAAGCGCTTCTCCCTTTTTGGCCTTGAGACATTTGGCTATGGGGAAGAGGTGGTCTTTCCCGTCGTCGCGAGCCTAGTCGAACATGGGGGCGCCATTTCCGTTAAGGCTAGCGTCAATTACCTGACCTGTAGTGATATCTGTGTGCCCTATGATGAGGTCGTCTCGCTTACCTTACCGACGGATTCAGGTTTATCGACCTCCGGATCTTCTTCAGCCGAGCAAGCGGCGCTCAGTTATTACCGCGCGAAGGTGCCGCAAGGCGCAGCTGCAAGTGATATTTCCCTTGAAGCCAGCTATCTAGAAGGTATGCCAGGTAAGGCGAATATCCATGTGGAACTCGCATCCGCGGTGCCGTTCGACGAACTGGATTTGATGGTGGAAGGACCGCCGGGCTTTTTTTTCGCCAAACCTGAAATCACGTTCAAGGATGAAGGCCGGTCGGCTGTAATGAAGGTGGCGGTTGGACGCTCGTCAACCGCAGGCGTGCTGGAAGGCAAGCGTCTGACCTTCACCGTGGTTGATGGGCCACGCGCTTTGGAAGACCAGGCACTCGTACGCTTTGCATATCCGGGTGCGGCTATGGCGGCATTCTATAACACTTGTCTTGATCTAAGGGGACAGCAGCGCGAAAAGTCGCCCACTGGCCTCCTCACGATGTTGGGTTTTGCGCTTCTGGGTGGGCTCATCTTGAATTTGATGCCCTGTGTACTTCCGGTTCTTTCTTTAAAACTCCTCTCGGTCGTCAAGCAGGGTGGCCGGTCTCGCGGTGCGATTCGCGGAAGTTTCATTGCGTCGGCGGCTGGCATCATAAGCTCGTTTTTGCTTTTGGCAGCAGCAGCCGTTGGCGTAAAGGCAACAGGTTTCGCAGTCGGCTGGGGTGTTCAGTTCCAACAGCCATTGTTTCTGGTCTTTATGGCTCTTTTGCTGACTTTCTTTGCGGCTAATCTCTTTGGGTTTTTCGAGATTCTTTTGCCCGGCGGCCTTTCCACGCAGTTGGCAAAGCAGCCGGGCGATGGGCCTCTGGGTTCATTTCTAACAGGTGCCTTTGCGACGCTTTTGGCGACACCTTGTTCCGCACCTTTCCTGGGGACGGCTGTGGCTTTTGCGTTGTCGCGGGGGGCAAGTGAAATCTTCCTCATTTTCCTCTTCCTTGGTATCGGGCTGTCTTTGCCTTATCTCGCCGTTGCGCTCTGGCCTGGTATGGCAAGCCGCTTGCCTAAACCAGGTAAATGGATGGCGCACCTCAGAACGTTTCTGGGGTTGGCATTGGCCGGAACTGCGATTTGGCTTTTGACCGTCCTTGCTAGTCAGGTGGGGATGTTTGCAAGTGCCTTGGTCGGGGCATTGCTGGGCCTGATTTTGCTGCTGATTGCACTGCGGCGGCCAAGAGCTGCCGCCTCGCGCCCAAGCGAGAAGAGAGGTGCGGAGAGTGCGTGGCGCAGGGTCGCGCTTGGCGTGGTGCCCGTTCTTGCCTTAATGGCATTTTTTGTGCCGGTGAGCGTTGGCTCGCCGCCGCCCATGACGGTTGATCGTGGTGACTGGCCGGTCTTGGATGTGGCGGCTATTCACCAAGAGGTTGCGGCTGGTAACACAGTCTTCGTGGATGTGACGGCTGACTGGTGCATTACCTGCCAGGTCAACAAGAAGCTGGTTCTTGATGATCCGGTTGTGAGCGAGCGCCTTTCGTCGAATGGCGTAAGTCTACAGCGCGGCGACTGGACCTTGCCAAGTGACCAGATCACCAATTACTTGGCGAGCTTTGAGCGCTATGGAATTCCCTTCAATGTCGTCTATGGACCAGGGGCGCCTGAGGGTGTTCCTTTACCTGAGCTTTTGAGTGTGCAGAGCGTTCTGGAAGCTTTGGATGAAGCGGGTGGCAAGGCGGTCAATTAGCTCCCAATAACCCCTTTCATGACGAAGGCGGGCTTGGAATAGGGCCAGCAGACGCTTATCTTAGCGAGCTTAAAAGATCCACCGCCTCTGAGCGGTTCCTTACTCTGGGGAGAAAAACGGAAAATGACTATAAAGGTAGGCGATTCTATTCCTTCTGTTAATCTAAAGCACAAGACGGCGGACGGCATACAAGACATCTCCACAGCAGAGCTCTTCGGCGGAAAGAAAGTGGTGGTTTTTGCTCTACCAGGTGCTTTTACGCCAACCTGCTCAGCCAAACACTTGCCGGGTTTTGTCGCAAAGGCCGGTGAGATCAAGGCGAAGGGCGTTGATACCATCGCCTGTCTTAGCGTGAACGATGCTTTCGTCATGGACGCCTGGGGCAAGGACCAAGGCGTTGGCGATAAGGTTCTTATGCTGGCCGACGGCAATGGCGAATTTTCGAAGGCGCTCGGCCTTGAGTTTGACGGAAGCGGCTTTGGAATGGGCACAAGGTGCCAGCGCTTTGCAATGATTGTTGAAAATGGAACCGTCGCGGCCTTGAATATTGAAGAGCCTGGGGTTTTCGAGGTTTCCAGTGCCGAGGCCGTCCTCTCCACCCTCTAACGGTTCATAGGCCTCTAACCGTCTTCGGGCGCGAGCGCTTTAGCGAGGTCGAGGAGTGCGATGAGACGCATTCTTTCGACCTCAATTTCCATTATGAGCGTGATGGCTTTCTCGTCATTACCGGCTTTTAGCTGTGCAAGCGCGATAAAGCGTAGCAAATCTTGGCGCAATCGGCCGTTTATGATTAGAGCCGCGCTTTTTTCAGCTTCTTCTACGTTGCCCTTATCCAGTCTGTTCCGTCCGAGCGCGTAGTGGATGGGGGAGCGATCATGAGCGCTGAGGCTTTTTGCAACCTCAAAAGCAGCTTCGGCCTCGCCGCGTTTTGCAAGTGATCTGGCCTTTGCCATTTTCACTTTGCGATCACCCGGTCCTGCTAGCCGCTTGCCTGCCAGTTCGTCTGCTTCCAGCACACGGTCATTTTCAAGCAACCAGGTATAGACTTTGAGGTAGGCTGCTTCCCTTAGCCCCTTATTTTCAATTGCCTCTCCTGCTTCCAAGGCCGCTTGCAACTGCCCTTTCTCCAAGAAGCCAATGACGAGCGAAATTTGCACGGCATATAGCGCGGTTCCCGGCGAGAGACGATCGGCGATTTCTTGCGCCGCTTCGATGCGGTTGGCCCGCACAAGGGCGATTGCAAGCGACGACAATGCTGTTTCGCCGACCTTGATGGAGGAAATCGCCTCCTCAAAGGCTTCATCTGCGGCACTTTGCTGGCCTGCCAGATATTCCGCCAGCCCTAGTGCCGCAAAGAGGGTGGCGCGATCTTCGGGTAAGCTAAACCTTTCCAGATAATCCCTCGCCGCTGAGATGTGACCCGATTCAGCCAGGGCTGCCACACTTTCACGCAAAGCGATTTCTTGCAGCCGTCGAACGCCGATGCCGTCGATTAGGGCGCGCATCTCGTCTTGCTTGCCCATTGCTGCCACGGTGACGGCGAGGCGGCGTAAAATGTCATCGCGCTCGGGGGAGAAGGGCGCGATGCCGGCTATCACCTGCAGTGCGCCTTCCAAGTCCCCAACCTCAGCCCGAGCTATAGCCACCAGGCTTAGATGGCGCGGTGCTGGCTGTAGACCTTTTGCCAGCTCTTCAGCTTTATTGAATAGGCATTCGCTTTCGAGTGGCATTGGGCAGCGTTCGTCGCTCGCCCCAGCAAGGGGGGACAGAAAAATTAGGGCCACCACTGCGACCACCACTGCGAATAGAGCGGCCATAATGTTTTGTCGTGGAGGGAGAGTTCTGAAGGCTTTAAGTGTTTGGGTGACGAGCAGGCATTGCATGAAATCTATCCGATCCTCGCCCTTACTTTTTATCGAATGGCCTCAACTTCAGCACGCGCAAGCTGGTCAGCACGCTCGTTCTCCGCATGCCCGCTGTGGCCACGCACCCAATGCCACTCAACATCGTGCATGGCCGCTGCTGCCTCAAGCCTTTGCCACAACTCGGCATTTTTCACAGGTTTCTTATTGGCGGTTTTCCAACCGCGTTTCTTCCAGTTGTGGATCCACTTTGTGATACCGTCACGAACGTAGGTGCTATCGGTGGTGAGGCTGACCTTAGAGGCGCGCGTGAGAGCTTCCAGCGCCGAAATGGCGGCCAAAAGTTCCATTCGGTTGTTGGTCGTGTTTGGTTCGCCGCCGGAGAGTTCTCTCTCCTTGCCCCGATAGCGTAACAGGGCACCCCACCCACCTGGCCCCGGATTGCCCGAGCAAGCACCATCGGTGAAAATTTGCACAACGTTTGAACTATCGTTCACTTAGTCCTCCAGGCCGTAAGCCGCAGGGCTGCGGATAGCTTGATGAAAGCTGAGTTTACGCAGGTATTCGACCGGGTCTTTCGGCTTCACGAAGGCCCCTTCCGGGTGATTGAGCCAGTCATAAAGCCGGGTCAGCAAGAAGCGGAGCGAAGAGCCCCGGCAGAGGATCGGGAGGGTGCGTAGCTCCTCTGGTTCCAAAGGACGAACGGCTTGATAGCACCTCAAAAGCAACCTCGCCTTGGTCACGTTAAAGGCATTATCAGGCTCGAAGCACCAAGCGTTCAGGCAGGTGGCAATATCGTAGGCCAAGAAGTCATTACACGCGAAGTAGAAGTCGATAAGGCCCGTTAGCTTTTCATGGCGAAAGAAGACGTTATCGGGAAAAAGGTCCGCATGGATGACCCCTGAAGGTAAATGCTCTGGCCAATTTTCCTCTAAGAAAGAAACTTCTTCGCCGATTTTTTGGGCAAGCCCATCGCAAACTTCGTCCGCTCGCGCAGCGGATGCTTCAAAAAGCGGGCGCCATGATTGGATGGAAAGAGCGTTCGGCCGATGGAGCTCGAAGTCCTGGCCCGCGATATGGAATTTTGCCAAAGCACTGCCAAGTCCCTTTGTATGGAAGGGTTGGATGCGTCGCGGCCAAAGCCCGTCGAGAAAGGAGATGATCGCAGCAGGCCTACCGCAAAGCTCGTTCAACGCCTTGCCATCCTTATCGAGCACCGGTGTGGGGCAACTAATGCCTCTGTCGGCAAGATGGCCCATAAGACCCAAAAAAAACGGCAGGTCTGATGGGGCGACGCGCTTTTCATAGAGCGTTAGGATAAAGTTGCCATCAGTCGTCCGTAGCAGAAAGTTGGAGTTTTCAACGCCTTCGGCTATTCCCTTGAACGAAAGAACTTCGCCCAAGGCGTAGCCTTCGAGAAAGGCCTCAAGGTCTTCATCGAAAACTTGCGTGTAAACAGCCATGGATGCGCACCCTCGCCGCTAGGTTTGCGAAGCTCGAGCGAGGTTTGCTGAGGAGTTGGTATCCGTTAGCTCGCGGGGGAGCTTGAAGGTAACGTTTTCACGAACACCATCGACTTCTTCGATGCATCCGCCTGGAAAGCGCTCCAAAATAGCAGAGAGAACTTCCTCAACCAAAATTTCCGGTGCGGATGCGCCTGCCGTGATACCTATGGTCTTCGCGCCTTCGATAAGCTCCCAGTCGATCTCACTTGCGCGTTGGACCAACGTTACTTGCTGACAGCCCATGTATTGCGCCACTTCTTTGAGGCGCTGTGAGTTGGAAGAATTTGGCGCACCAACCACAATGACGGCATCGGCTGCCTCGGAAATTACTTTGATGGCTTGTTGACGGTTGGTCGTCGCGTAGCAGATGTCTTCCTTTTTAGGTCCTTGAATACTGGGAAAACGGGCATGGAGGGCGGCAACGATATCTGCGGTATCGTCGACGGAGAGGGTTGTTTGCGTGATATAGGCGAGGTTCTCCTCGTCGCGAAGCGATAGGCGCGCAACATCCTCGGTCGATTCTACCAGGACTATCGTTTCGTCAGGCAGCTGTCCCATGGTCCCGATGACCTCGGGATGGCCTTCATGGCCGATGAGAATAATCAAACGGCCTTCGCGGTAGTGTCGCTCTGCCTCGCGGTGGACCTTGCTTACCAATGGACAGGTGGCATCAAGGTAAAAAAGCTTACGCCTTTCAGCTTCCTTGGGTATCGATTTTGGAACGCCGTGGGCGGAAAAGATGACCGGAACTTCTTCGGGAACTTCATCGAGCTCTTCGACAAAAACAGCTCCCTTGGCTTGAAGCGATTCGACAACAAAACGGTTATGGACGATCTCGTGACGGACGTAGACCGGCGGTCCGTATTTTTCGAGCGCCTTTTCCACAATATCTATCGCACGCTCCACACCGGCGCAAAATCCACGTGGATTCGCCAAGAGGATACGCGGGCCTGTTTGTTCGGGTGGCGCCTTAGTGTCGTCTGTCATAACCCTATCGCTTCCGCGTTCACTTCATCTCTTGCCGTCCAGCCCTTTGGCCTTGGCGATTTTGCGCGAGGCTGCTTGTCCTTGCGCCCCACCTTGCTTAAAGTCCGGATCATAGACTCTGGGACTTAAAGGTCTGGCACCGTGTTTGTAGGGCGCAACCGGGGATTTGGGAAGTCCTTTCCCGGTTTTTTTGCTGGATTTCGAGAATTTGGGAAAACCAATATGGCCGACGCACTGCCTGCTCAAAAGGCACCCTATAAAGTTATTGTGGAGAATGGAAGCAAGTACACCTGGTGTGCTTGCGGACGCAGCAAAAGTCAGCCCTTTTGTGATGGGTCTCACAAGGGAACCGGGCTTTCCCCAATTACCTACGTCGCAGACAAGGATGGCGCCGTTTTCTTTTGCGGCTGCAAAGCCAGTGGCAATAAGCCCATTTGCGATGGCACCCATTCGAAGCTATAGAATTTCCGGGCCTCAAAGCGAGCGGTCGCCTGGTTAGGCCGATACCTTTTGACAGCCCATAGATGTCACGCAGTTTTTTGTCTATTGGATTTCGGAGTTGGTCGTGAGCCTCCTAAACAGCTTTTCCTCTGTCTCGTCCACTTGGCGCTATGCATGGCCGCTAAAGGGGACCTTCGGCCTCCTGGCAGCTCTCGTAGTCCTTTCCGCTTGTGGTTCTAACGACGCGGCAGAGGTGCCTTTTGTCTGTCCGCGGATTTTCGTGCCCAAGGACTCCGGCAAGATCGTGCGCTTCCGAGGTGAGGGCCGGGATTTGACCGATGTCCTCTTCGAAACGAAAATCGACGGCCGTACGATCGAATGCGAGCTCGATGATGGGGTTGTCGAGATGAAGATGCTCGTCAGCCTCAGGGTTGGCCGTGGACCCGCGGATGAATCGCGTCAGGCCGACTTTTCATACTTCGTCGCGGTCGCTAGAACTGATGGGGAGATTCTGGCCCGCGAGGAGTTCTCTGTTTCGGTCAAGTTGCCAGGCAACCAGACCCTGGTTGAGAAGATTGATGAGGTTGAGCCGGAAATACCGCTCAGGAGTGGCGAAAGCGGGGCGGAATATGGCATTTTCCTCGGGTTCGCCTTATCGCCCAGCGAGTACGAATATAATCGTGGCAATTGATGGGGTGGCGGAAAGTTTTCTGCTTTGAAGCTGCCTTTTACCGGGTCATATCATCGCCGGTGCGTTAGCATCCGACGAGATTGACGGCGAGCCCGCCTTGCGAGGTTTCCTTATATTTAGCCTGCATATCCATGCCTGTTTGGCGCATGGTCTCGATCACTTTATCGAGCGAAACGTGGTGGGTGCCGTCCCCTCTAAGGGCCAGTCGGGCGGCATTGATGGCTTTGACCGCACCCATCGTGTTGCGCTCAATACAAGGAATTTGGACCAGGCCGCCAATCGGATCACAGGTTAGACCGAGGTTGTGCTCCATACCGATTTCAGCAGCATTCTCGATCTGCTCGTTTGTTCCGCCCAATACGGCGGCCAGGCCAGCGGCGGCCATGGAACAGGCAACGCCCACTTCCCCTTGGCAGCCTACCTCCGCGGCTGAGATCGAGGCATTCTTTTTATAAAGCAAGCCGATGGCAGCAGCGGTTGCCAGGATCGTAAATATCCCCTCCTCGTTGCTATCCGGCACAAAGCGGTCGTAGTAAGCGATGATGGCCGGTATGACGCCTGCCGCACCATTGGTCGGCGCGGTTACAACCCGGCCGCCGGCGGCGTTCTCCTCGTTAACGGCCAGGGCGAAAAGGCTCACCCAGTCTAAAATATTCAGCGGATCTTTTTCCTGCTCCTCGCGGTGTTCACTCAGACAGCGGTGCAGTTCTTTCGAGCGCCGCTTCACGTTCAATCCGCCCGGCAAAATGCCCTCTTCCCGGCAGCCCCTCTCGATGGAAGCGTGCATCGCATCCCAAATATTCATGATACCGGCGCGGATGTCTTTTTCGCTGCGCCAGACCTTTTCGTTTTCTAAAATGATTTCAGCGATGGAAAGCCCGGTGTCGCGCCCAATACTCAACAGCTCCGCGGCAGAGCCAAAGGGATAGGGTAGTTTGACATTTGAGCCGACGCTGTCATTGCCAGATTGGATTTCTTGCCGAGAAACAACAAATCCGCCACCGATAGAGAAGTAAGTCTCCTCCAACAGCAGCGCACCCCTGTCGTCCATCGCGCTAAGCGTCATGCCATTTGGGTGTTCGGGAAGATTTTCCATGAAATGGAATATCAGGTCTTCTTCCGAATTGAAGTCGATTTTCCGGCGTGCAAATAGCTTCAGTCTGCCGCTCATTCGAATGCTATCGAGAGTGGCCTCGACGCTATCCGGGTCGATTGTATCGGGACACTCCCCACTCAGGCCGAGGAGGATCGCACAATCCGTTGCATGACCTTTCCCCGTTAGCGCAAGGGATCCGTAAAGATCGGCCCGTACCCGATGAGCGCGCTCAAGCACATCGTGCGAGTCGAGTTCGAGGAGAAATCGGTTCGCCGCCCACATGGGGCCTATCGTGTGAGAACTCGACGGGCCGACGCCAACCTTGAAAAGGTCGAATATGCTTAAAGACATAACGGTTCCTCGCCTTTAGCTGAGTAGGACTTGAGAAAACTTTAATGCCTCTAGAAGACATGATAGACGAGAAATGCTCTTAGATCATTATTGATCGAAACAGCCTTTGACGTATCTCCTAAAGGGAGTGAGAGGATTTCCAATAGGAAACATAATTGCTAAAATCCTGGCGACCTGCATTCGCCGAGCCGCGACATCCGTGATAAAAGGCGCTTGGGCGCGTTAAGATTTGTTTGGAGGATAACCTTTTGCCGCAACAAGGCGATAAGATGCTCAAATCCAAGAAGGATACGAGTGACTTTGGTGGAGATTTGCCGCCTGAGGCGATTGAAGGTCAGCCAGGCAAGCCACGTCCAAGCCTAACGCTGAATGACGGTAATACGCACCTGCAGCCACTGCGTCTGGGCGAGCGTATCCGCGAGATTCGCCGGCAAAATAGCTGGACCCTTGAAGACGTTAGTCGTCAAACAGGCCTTGCCCGCTCGACGTTATCGAAAATAGAAAATGGCCAGATGTCGCCAACTTTCGAGGCGGTTCAGAAACTGGCCGCCGGTCTTGGCATTGATGTGCCGCAGCTTTTTAGACCTGCGAGCGAACCAGGTTCACCCGGGCGCCGCGACGTCACAAGGGCGGGCGAAGGGCGCTCTCACCCAACGGCGACCTATGAGCACGAACTACTCTGCACCGCTCTCACAAAAAAGCGCATGATCCCCTTCAAAAGCCGCATTCATGCGCGCTCGTTCGAGGATTTTTCAGACTGGGTGCGCCATGAGGGGGAGGAGTTCCTTCTCGTGCTGGAAGGGGCCATTCATCTCTATACCGAACACTATGAACCCTTGCAGCTAAACACCGGTGACAGTGTTTATTACGACAGCGGCATGGGGCATGCCTGCATCTCCGTAAGTCCGGAAGACGCGCTTATCCTTTGGGTGACGACGGCCTAGGATCGTCGCCGGTTCCCGCACCGGTCTCTGTTTTCGACTTTCTCTATCGCTGGCAGAGCCCGCTTTGCTCTGTGAAGGGAGGGGGCTTATTCGTAATTTTTTAGTTAGTTTCCGATTTACTACGTAAATTTCCTATTTAGAATATAAATTCTAATGTTGCTTTCCTGTGTCTGATAGGATACCCCCACTTCCATCATCTACAGCCATCTTTTAAAGATCGTCATTTGCCTTGCCTTCTTCTGTTTCGCTGTTCGCCGCTCGTGCGCGAGTCAGCGCTGGATTTAGGCGTTAGAACATTCCAATACCGTTCGCCCGTGAGTTCCATTACCGCAGGATCGTAGATTTGGTTATAATGGCTTCAATCGAAGGTGAACTCCTTAACTGCTGGTTCTGGTGCGGGCCTTACGGGCATGCGCCAAGTCTGATCCACGGTTGAGGTGAAGAGCCAAGGGGAGAGAGCGATATGAGCGACCTTCAATCAGGTGCACCGCAGGCTTTGAAGAGAACGCCTCTCTATGATCTCCACGTAGAGTTGGGGGCAAAGCTCGTTCCCTTTGCAGGCTACGAGATGCCGGTTCAATACCCATCGGGGATCACGACGGAGCATCTTCATACAAGGAAGGCAGCGGGCCTCTTCGATGTATCGCACATGGGTCAAGTGCGCATCGATGGTGAGGGGCGTGAAGCCGCGCTCGAAACACTCGTCCCGACCGATGTCGCAGCGATACCAGAAGGTGGTGTGAAGTATTCCCTCTTTACGAACGATCAAGGCGGGATCTTGGATGACTTGATGATATCCAATGCGGGCGACAACCTTTATCTGGTGGTGAACGCAGCCTGCAAAGATCAGGACATTCCCTTGCTGCGCAGCGCGCTTTCGCCACAGCAGTCCCTAAGCGAAATCGATGACCATGCGCTTATCGCCTTACAGGGACCTAAAGCGGTTGGAGTCCTTTCCCGTTTTGCTCCGTCGCTGGCTCGGATGCCCTTTATGACGACGACCATGGTTGATCTGGCTGGCCTTTGGTGTCGAGCCAGTCGCTCTGGCTATACAGGTGAGGACGGTTTTGAAATTTCCGTTCCAGTCGACGGTGCGCTTGAATTCGCTAGAACGTTGCTGGCCGACGAGGATGTCGAGCCCATTGGCCTGGGTGCCCGCGACACGCTGCGCCTGGAAGCTGGCTTGCCGCTTTACGGTAACGACCTTGATGGAACGACGACCCCGAATGAGGCAGGGCTCCTCTGGGCCGTCTCAAAATCGCGTAGAGAAACAGGCGGTTATCCTGGTGCTGACGTTATTCGGGCCCAGATTACGGAGGGTGCGCCACGCAAACGCGTCGGTTTGAAGCCCGAAGGCCGCGCGCCCGTGCGCGGTGGTGCTGAGGTGATCGATGGCGAAGGCAGAAAACTCGGACTGGTTACGAGCGGCGGCTATTCCCCAAGCCTCGGTGGCCCTGTCGCCATGGCCTATATGGAGCGCACAGAAGCGCTCGCGGGCGATCAAGTCTTCGCGTTAGTCCGTGGAAAGCCGTTGCCCTGTACAATCGTTAAGCTACCATTCGTTCAGCAAAACTATTACCGCGGATAAAGATCAGGGGGTCCTCATGAGCGAGCTCAAATTTTCCGAAGAACACGAGTGGATATTGATCGAGGGCGATGTCGCGACTGTTGGCATCACCGATCATGCGCAAGAACAGCTTGGGGAAATCGTTTATGTCGAGACACCTGAAGTTGGAAGCGAAGTGAATAAGAACGACGATACTGGTGTTGTCGAATCCGTGAAGGCGGCGAGCGAAGTCTTTGCGCCGTTGACCGGCGAAATCATCGAGGTAAACGAGGCTCTGGCCGACAATCCGCAAAAGGTGAACGATGACCCCATGGGCGATGGCTGGTTCTTTAAGATGAAAATTGCCGATACGGGCGAATTGGAAGGGCTGATGGACGAGGCTGCCTATAAGAGCTTTGTCGCGGGCAGCTAAGTTAAGGCTGGGTCGCTTTTGGGCGAAAGTAATTAAAATCTAAAACTTGGTTAGGACACGCCCTTAAGACAGGGCCGACTTTGAAGTGAGGATTCCATGCCGGAAAAACGCCATACCTTGGATGAGCTGAAGATGCGCGGCGACTTCATTCGCCGTCATATCGGCCCGGGTGAGTCTCAAGTTCAGGAGATGCTGGCCGCAATGGGGCTATCGTCCATGGACGAGCTCATCGATAAGTCGGTTCCCGCTGATATTCGCTTGAGTGAGCCCCTGCAGCTGGGCAGCCCGATGAGCGAGCGCATGACGCTTTCGACCTTGCGGGGGATGGCAGGACGCAACCGGGTTTTTGTCTCCATGATGGGTATGGGTTACTACGGCACGGTCACGCCGACGGTAATCTTGCGCAATGTGCTCGAAAATCCTGGCTGGTATACGGCTTACAGCCCCTATCAAGCGGAAGTCAGCCAGGGGCGGCTTGAGGTCCTGCTGACCTTCCAGCAGGTAGTCATGGACTTGACCGGCATGGAATTGGCGAATGCCTCCCTGCTGGACGAAGCGACTGCGGCGGCAGAAGCCATGGCCATGGCAAAGCGCGTCACAAAGAATAAGTCCGATACCTTCTTCGTGGATGCCGACTGCCATCCCCAAACGATTGAGGTGATAAAGACCAGGGCCGAGCACTTTGATTTTGAAGTTGTCGTTGGCGACCCCTATGGGGACGAACTCAAGAATACGGATTTCTTCGCTGTTTTGGTCCAGTACCCTGGGTCGACGGGTGATTTGAAGGATATCTCAGGAATTGCCGAGGTTGCGCATGAGAAGAAGGCCTTGGCAATTGCGGCCAGTGATCTTTTGGCGCTTTGCCTGATTAAACCACCTGGAGAGATGGATTTCGACGTGGTGATTGGCAGTGCCCAGCGTTTCGGCGTTCCTATGGGCTACGGCGGACCGCACGCGGCTTTCATGGCAGCGCGCGATGCCTATAAGCGTCAGGTTCCCGGACGTATCATCGGTGTCTCCGTCGATTCTCAGGGCAAGCCCGCATACCGGATGGCTCTACAAACCCGCGAGCAGCATATCAGGCGTGAAAAGGCCACCAGCAACATCTGCACCGCACAGGTCCTGTTGGCCATTATTGCCGCACTCTATGCCGTTTTTCATGGGCCTGAAGGGCTAAAGCTTATCGCAGGGCGTGTTCACCGGATTGCGACGATTGTCGCTGAGGGGTTGAAACGCCTTGGCTTCAATGTCGTGAATGACGGTGCCTTCGATACTCTGCGCGTGCGTGTGCCGGGGCAGGCAGAACGCATTGCAGCGAAAGCGCGGGAATCGCGGATCAATCTGCGTGTTATCGATCGTGATCATCTCGGCATTACTTTCGATGAGACGACGAAGCGCGAAAATGTCCAGGCGCTTTGGCGCGTTTTCTCATCGAAGGCCGATAAACTTTTGGATGTGCAGGCGCTTGATGAAGAAGTGACCGACGCGATTCCAATTAGCTTGCAGCGGCAAAGTTCCTTCCTGGAACATCCGGTTTTCGAACTCTATCACGCGGAAACCGAAATGCTGCGCTACCTCCGCAGGCTTTCTTCCAAGGACCTGACTCTTGACCGCGCAATGATCCCCTTGGGGTCTTGCACCATGAAGCTGAATGCCACAACGGAGATGATCCCCATCACGTGGCGGAACTTTAGTTTTATGCATCCTTTCGCGCCCTTGGACCAGGCCCAAGGCTATCAGCAGCTTTTTGAAGAACTTGAAGAGATGCTCTGTGCCGTGACGGGTTTTGATGCTGTCTCGTTACAACCTAATGCTGGCTCGCAGGGTGAATATGCAGGCCTTCTTGTCATCAAGAAGTATCATGCGAGTAGGGGTGAGGCGCACCGCGACATCTGCCTTATTCCGAGCTCGGCCCATGGGACCAATCCGGCTTCGGCGATTTTGGCCGGGTTGAAGGTTGTCGTCGTCGGGTGCGATGAATATGGCAACGTGGACGTCGATGATCTAAAGGCCAAGGTCGAGCAGCATGCAGAAAATCTTGCTGCCTTGATGATTACTTATCCCTCGACGCACGGTGTGTTTGAGGCTGCTATCCGGGAGATCTGCGAGATCATTCATGCGCGCGGCGGGCAAGTCTACTTGGATGGTGCCAATCTGAACGCAATGTTGGGCCTGGTCCTTCCGGGCAAAATCGGTGCCGATGTCTCGCACATGAACCTGCACAAGACCTTCTGTATTCCCCATGGCGGTGGCGGTCCAGGCGTGGGGCCGATTGGCGTTCTTGAGCACCTGGCACCTTTCCTGCCCGATCACCCGGTTGTTGACGGCGTTAACCCGGCATCGGGCGGCGCGCCCACGATTGGCGCGGTCGCGGCAGCACCTTGGGGCTCCGCA
>CAXMNO010000499.1:0-6215 GCA_964194655.1 uncultured Acidimicrobiia bacterium | reverse complement strand
GCTCGCCCGCATCGAGTTCGACTGCGTCCCACTGGATACCGTCCTCGGCTAAAAACGAACGCAGGATCCCTGGGTGTTCGCAATCGATGTGCTGAAATACAAGTAGTTTCATGGTGAGGGGGGTGTCCTTTTTCCGAGCGTAGCCTTAGCCGCCATGACGTCATTTATCGAGGCACTAGAGCGCTTTCAGCAAAAGTGTGTGCGGTTTTGCGCTCGGAAAGCGCGCGACAACAATAGTTTAGAGCACGTTTAATGATTCGGAAATTATTAAACGTGCTCTAGAAGGTTTCTAGCCTCTAGTCAGTTTGTAAAGTGGTTTTATCGAAGGGTCGAGGGGCTTTGGATTCTATGCCTCTGATTCGAACTGAGGAAGCTCTCGGAGGTTCGTGGTCCAGTTTTGGGCGGATTGGCACCAATACTGAGATCTTGGTTTCAATTGATCACGCTGGCGCACCGTTCCCAAGCGAATTCCATAAACCTTGGGGCCTTCACCTGGGTCGCAGGAGTAAAAGGGTGATCCACAATCAGGGCAGAATGTTTGAATGCGCGCGCGGCCGCTCTCGGCCGTTTTGATATAGCTCTTAGGCTCACCATTCATCTGAAATGTTTCGCTCGGAGCCAAGACCACCACCCGATAAGCAGAGCCTGAGAGGGACTGGCAATCCGTACAGTGACAGATAAAAACGTCTGCAGGGTCTACCTCGGCTGTAAAGGTGATATTGCCGCAGTGACAAGAGCCGTCAATTCTCATTGCTAAGCACCATCAAGAATCCGATTTCAAAAGAGGCGGGGCTTTTAGCATTTCAATCATCGCGTGCTTAGCACGCAAAACAGCCTCCACATTACCATAACCACGTTGAATTGCGGCTAAACCTCGCGTCATGGCGAGCAGGAAGCTTGCAACAGCCTCACAGTCGGTCTCAAGAGGTAAATCGCCATCGGTCATTGCTTTTTTGCAGCGCTCGAGAAGTGCTGCCTCCGCGCGTTGGAGCTGGCCCTTAACGCGCTCTCCTTGGGATTTGTGCCCGGCCCCGAACTCCAAAGCCGCAGCGGTTGCCATGCAGCCATCGGGAAGATCGTCGCGCTGGAAGCGTTCAATCATCGTATCCAAGAAGCCGGTGACTGCATCTTCGAAAACCGGCGCTTCCAGTTGGGCCATAGCCTCCGAGCCGTAGACCTTCGTGTAGTGGTTGAGGCAGCTGTTATAAAGATCCTGCTTACCGCCGAAGGCGTTATAGAGGCTGCTTTTGCTCAAGCCGGTCGCCGCTATGAGATCCCCGTAGGAAGTGCCCTCGAAGCCCTTTTCCCAGAATATTCGCATAGCACCATCAAGTGCCTGCGAAATATCGAACTGCTTGGTACCTGTCATGATTTTATCGCCATGCGTGAAATATATATATAGCTTCTCTATTTATCAAGTATTTGTGAAAGAACGAGAGCAGGAATTGCCTTGCATTTTGAACCAATTGGTCCAACTTAACAAGTGGAAGATGGGTCGGGTTAGTTGGGATCCTAGTCGTTTGTAGTTCCGACTATAGTGTGTACAGTATTTACGGGATAGCGCTTCGGCTTTGGGGCACGCAAGTGCCCACCGCCCACCCACTTCCAGTAACTCTCTTAAAGTCATTGCTCCTTCTCACACCAGTTTGACCCTGTGCAAGAATCTCGTAAGGGATTGGGGTTTGCCGTCTGCACCTCTTGACGATGTAAAGAATGAGAACACTCATGATCGACCTATACTATTGGACGACCCCCAACGGTCACAAGCTCACGATATATTTGGAAGAAACGGGGGCCCCTTATAAAATCATTCCCGTGGATATCGGGACGGGTGCCCAGTTTGAGCCCGACTTTTTAGCTATAGCGCCAAACAATCGGATCCCAGCGATTGTCGATCATGACCCTGTGGGTGGCGGCGAGCCGATTAGTGTTTTTGAATCGGGGCCAATTCTTGAATATCTAGCTGACAAGGTCGGAGAATTTTTGCCTCGCGATCAGCGTGGCCGGATTGAAACGTTGCAATGGCTTTATTGGCAGATGGGAAATCTCGGCCCAATGTGTGGCCAGAATCATCACTTCGTCACCTATGCGCCTGAGCGTATCCCCTATGCCATGGACCGTTACGTGAATGAGACCAATCGCCTTTATGGTGTGCTGAACAGGCGCCTTGCCGATCGTGGCTATGTGGCAGGCGATTACTCTATTGCCGATATGGCCATTTATCCTTGGATCGTTCCGCACGAGCGTCAGCTCCAGGATCTGGATGATTTCCCTCATCTCAAGCGCTGGTTTGAGGAAGTCCAATCCAGGCCCGCAGTTGAGGCTGCTTATGCCTTGGCCAAGGAAATTAATGGCAACCCCACCATGACGGAGGAGGCGAAAGCCGTCCTTTTTGGTCAAAAGGCCATCTAAAGAGCCGACGCGCTGGCATTCAGAATTGAAGAAACGAAAGAAGCTATGACAATCAAGTTTTATGAATTAGCGGGCGCCGATGCGGCGCTTCGCTTTTCTCCCCATTGTTGGCGCACCCGTATGGCTCTCCTCCACAAAGGGGTTGAGTTTGAAGGTATCGCTTGGCGGTTTTTGGAAAAGGATGCGATTGCCTTCTCCGGTCAAGGGGCGGTGCCGCTTATCGTCGATGGAGAGACCTGCGTTACCGATTCATGGGCGATTGCTGAATACTTGGATGCGACCTACCCGGATCGACCGAGCTTATTTGGTGGCGAAAGCGGCCGCGCCCTTACCCGCTTTTATAACAATTGGGCGAATGGCGTTTTGTTACCCAAACTGGTGGGCTGCATCATTAAGGATGTCCATGACTGCCTGCATGAGGGGGACAAGGCTTATTTTCGCGAAACCCGCGAGGCTCGTTTCGGCCGTCCCCTAGAAGAGGTTGTCGAGAACTTTGATGAAAACCTGCAGGCATTTCGCCAAAGCCTGGGTCCACTTCGCGCAACCCTTAAGGAGCAGCCTTACTTAGGTGGAGCCTCGCCGCTTTATGCCGACTACAGCGTATTCGGCGTTTTGCAGTGGGCACGTTGCACCAGTTCTCACAATATTCTGGAAAGCGATGATCCGCTTCACGCCTGGCGCGACCGCTTGCTTGACCGCTTCGACGGGCATGCCCGTAAAGCAGTGGCGCTAGAGCGCGCAGCAGCCTGATAGAAGCGGCTGATAGTCGCTCTGCCGAGTATCCAGGCTTATTTCGCTGTGCGAAGCCAATCTGACTGGAAATTAACGCCACCCGCGCCAAGATAGCGCCGGTGGCGTTCCAGTTCTGCCTCCAAAGCCTGATGGCGTGCTTTGCCCCACTTGACCTTAGGTTCGGGCCAGAGCGCGATGACGTCCAGCCTGTCGGCAGCCTTGTCGTGCTTCATTTCCAGTCGTCCGACGAACTTTTCGCCTTCCAGAAGTGGGAAGATATAGTAGCCGTACCTCCGCTCTGCCTCGGGCACGAAGATCTCAATCCGATAATCAAAGCCGAACAGCCGCTGAAGGCGCTTGCGATCGCGAATAACCGGATCGAAGGGGGAGAGAGCACGCAGGCGCGGCGGTGCTGGGGAAAGCGTCTCCAAAGCCTCGGGCAGCTCCAGGCGGCAGAAAGCCTTTCGCGGCGCCTTGCCATCCGCACCTTCGACAAGGACCTCCAAAAGGCGACCCTGTTTCAGTTCCCCAGCACACCAGTCCTTCGCTTCCCCAGGCGTGACAGAGGCCCAAAAGGCTGAAATCTCGCCAGAAGTCGCAGTGCCAAGCCGATTTAAGGCTTCTGAGCAAGCCCAATCCACAAAGGCCTCGTGCGAGGGCGTGTGGGTGAGGAGGGCTGCAGGCAACACCCGCTCCGTCAAGTCATATACCTTTTGAAAGCCCTCGCGTCTGGTAATAGCGAGCGCGCCCGTGCGCCAAAGATATTCGAGCGCTGTTTTCGCAGGATGCCATTCCCACCAGCCGTTGGCCTTTTTCTCCCTGGTTTCGGAAAAATCACGGGCGCGCGCCGGACCATTTTCCCTGATGTGTGCGACAAGCCCTTCCATGTATTGTTCAAAATCATGGCCGTGCCAGTCCCGCCATCTTGCCTTCAAGCTCTCCGCCTCACGCTCGAAGCGCGCACGCCAATAGGGGAAGAAGCAGCTGGGAATGATTGAGGCATCATGCGTCCAGTTTTCGAAAAGGCCGCGCTCTTTCTCCAGCAGCCGGGTGAGCAGCTTAGGACGGTAGGTCTCATTGCGCGTGAAAAGGATCATGTGGTGCGCGCGCTCGACCGTGGTCACGCTATCGACCTGAACGAAACCCAAATTTTCTATAAGCTCTTGAAGGCCGCTCAGCGTAAGGCGCCGTTTGGGCGCAAGGCAAAGGCCCTGCCTTTCCAATAAAAGGCGTCTGGCGCGGTCATTGGGGATAAAAATCGGTTCGGACATACTACGACTCGCTAAGTGACTAATCTCGATTTTATAAGGCTAGCAAAAGCGCCCATGTTTGTGAAAGCGGGAGGAGTGAAACGGCTAAAATTATTTATCATTTGTTCCTATTTTGTTCTTCACATCTGTCCAGGCAGAAGATAGCATCCGCTTCATGATCCAGAATTGGGCTTGCAGGCAGGCGTACAGCCTATTTTCGTTTATCTGGCCATAGGCTCTCCAACAGCCCGGCAGAGGAGATGAGAACGACACCCAATATTTCTCTAAAACCGAAAGGTTCACCAGCGAGGAGGGCGGCAGAGCCCGCGCCGATGGATATCTCCGTCATGAAGAGAATTCCCACAAGACCTGGGTTGAGGAGGCGAGAGCCCCATAAGACCAGAAACACCGATGGAAGAATGATCAGGATAATAACGGGAATGAACCAGGCTATGACCTCTTGGGCGAGTTGGGGGGAAGGGGCAGGTCCCGTGTGACCATCAGGGATAAAGACCATTGCAAAGGCAAAAAGCGAGCCCAAAATCAGATAGCTTGTCGTTAGCTCTTCGGCAGCATTCGTCTTATCGACACGCAGGCGTACCGCTGTTAGCGCCCAGCCAACTCCAGAACCCAGTGCCAGCCAGTCGCCAAGGTTGCGCGGTAAGGGGAAGCCTTGGTCAATTCCTAGAATGACAACGAGACCCGCAAAACCAAGCGCGATGGAAATCCAGCGCAGCCGCGTAATCGCTTCGCCCAAAAGCAACCAGGCAAAGAGCGTCGACCATACAGGCGTTAGATAGAACAGCAGAATTGCTCGCACGACCTCGGTAAAGATCAGGGAGTTCGCATAGAGGACCAATGAAATGCCGGCGATGAGTGTCGTGAAGAACAAGCCACGCCCGCCCGCGATTAATTGTTTAATTCGGCCCAGTGAGATCGGCAGCCATAAGACTAACGAGCCAACATAAATAGCGAGTGTCGCCCAGGCCCCCGTAATGCCGACTGCGTCCAGGCCGCGCAGCGGTAACCAATAAAGACCCCAAAGAGCGCCGCCCAAGGCAACAGCTATCTTGGCATTGCGACCGCTAGCGGCAAGGCGCGAGGAGAACATGAAGCGAGCCCAACTTTCTCAAATGGCCATCATTTATACCGAACTACCCGATACAAGTGGTATAGGCATCGATTTTGGCGGCGCGGGCGGAAATTTCCTCAGCGCGTCCTAGCAGGTAATCCGTGGGTGCAGCAGGGGACCAACGGCGGGGATTGGGGAGAATAGCGGCGATGAGAGCTGCCTCGTTCGGCGTCAAGCGGCTGGCTGGTTTTCCGAAGTATTTTCGCGCAGCGGCCTCGGCGCCATAGATGCCAGGCCCCATCTCCGCGACGTTGAGATAGACCTCCAAAATCCGGCGCTTCGACCAAAGCAGCTCCAGCTGCGGGGTTAGCCATATTTCGAGAGCCTTACGGAACAAGTTGCGCTCCGGCCAAAGTAGAACGTTCTTCGTGGTTTGCATGGAAAGTGTGCTGGCACCACGCAGACGCTCCCCTGAAAGCCATTCATCGACGGCATTGCCAGCCTCGGTCAAATCGACGCCCCAGTGCTCGCAAAAGCGTCCGTCTTCGGCTGCGATAACAGCGCGCGCTAGGTGTTTGGAAATTTGAGAGAGAGATTGCCAGCGATAATCGATGCCAGCACCCTCAGCCGATCTTATGAGCATCAGGGGTGTGACCGGCGGCGGCATAAACCGAAAAACCGTTATTGCGACCAAAGGCCCAAAAATTACCAGGCAAAAGAAGTACTTCACAAATCGAGCAAGGGGGGAG
>CAXMNO010000498.1:0-7565 GCA_964194655.1 uncultured Acidimicrobiia bacterium | reverse complement strand
TCGCGCTGGCCGCGGCCAATCGGGATCAGGCTGTCGATCGC
Source organism: uncultured Acidimicrobiia bacterium (assembly GCA_964194655.1). Classification (GTDB taxonomy): domain Bacteria; phylum Pseudomonadota; class Alphaproteobacteria; order Kiloniellales; family Kiloniellaceae; genus JAJFGK01. Next base: position 7,524 of record CAXMNO010000498.1, on the reverse strand, counting down.
CTTCAAGCCGGTCTGCATCGGCTCATGCACGGATCTCCGCGGGATAATACCAGGGGCTTTCACCTCGACCCGGCGGCGCTCGTCCGATTCAATCGGACCTTTGCCGTCGATCGGATTACCCAGGGCATCCACGACACGACCCAAAAGGCCACGCCCGACCGGGACGTCAACGATGGTGCCGGTCCGCTTGACCACATCACCTTCTTTAATGTAACGGTCATCGCCAAAAATAACGATACCGACATTGTCGACTTCAAGGTTCAGCGCCATTCCCTTGACGCCACCGGGAAACTCAACCATTTCACCGGCCTTGACGTTATCCAGGCCATAGACACGAGCAACACCGTCACCGACGGAGAGAACCTGGCCGACTTCCGCTACGTCGGCTTCTGCCCCAAAGTTCTCAATTTGATCCTTGAGGATGGCGGAGATTTCCGCTGCGCGGATATCCATCACCCGACCCCTTTCATCGCGAGTTGAAGTCTTTGAAGTTTTGTTTTGAGAGAGCTGTCGATCATGCGGCTTCCCACCTTAACGATAAGTCCCCCGATTAAGCTCGGATCCACCGTCACGTCGACCTGCACCTTAGAACCAACGGCAGCCTTTAAAGCTTCTACCAAGCTATCTTGCTGCGCATCACTAAGGTCGTGTGCGGCGGTTACTTCGGCCCTCACCTCCCCGCGGCGGCGGGCAAGTTCGGCCAAATATGCTTTGATCATTGAGTTGAGAGCAAAGAGGCGGCGATTTTGTGCGACCACACCCACAAAACGCTTGGTCAGTTCCTTGACACCCAAGCGATCCATGATGGCCGCAAACACACCTGCTTGTTGCTCACGACTATAGAGAGGGCTGCGCGCGACATCGCGCAGCTCAGCGCTTTCCTCAAGCACTTCACCTAGACCGCGAAGATCTGCGGCCACTTCATCAAGCTGCTTTTTCTCGTCAGCAAGATCGAGAAGCGCCAGAGCGTAACGCCCGGCGATACCGCTCAAGCTTGTGTCGTCCCCAGCCAAGCCAGATGCCCCCACTTCCTTGTTATCCTCTGCCCTTGGGCTCGCCTTCTAATTATATCATAGAAGGAAGTCAGGCATTCGCCTTTTGCGATCCCCCGTAGGCGCGCGTTTGGTATCATAGTCGTTTCACCCATGCAAGCAGCCACACGCATGCAACAGTGCAATTTCTGCGTAGAAATTTACAGTACGAATTCAAAGAAACGAATAAGGATCGATATCGACCTGGACTCGTAAGCTACCCGTAAGCTTCAAACTACCTAACCAACCGCGAATTTGCGACTGAATTGCGAGGTTTTTGTCAGCTCGCATCAAGAACCTTCGCCGATGCCGGCCACGCAACATGGAAAGGGGTGCAGGTGCTGGGCCCAGAACCTCCAAACCCTCGGCGTGTGGTGCGCGCCGCGCTAGCTCTGCTGCCAACCTATCGAGCTGCACGCTATCTTCGCCTGATAATATCACTGCGGCTAGCCGACCAAAAGGCGGCAGTCCCGCTTTTTTGCGTCCGTCTGCCTCAGCATCCATGAAACGATCGCGATCACCCGAAACCAACGCCTCCATAACCGGATGTTCTGGTTCTGAGGTTTGAATCATCACCCGGCCAGAGCGCTCTGCACGTCCCGCGCGCCCCGCGACCTGCTGTAACAATTGATATGTGCGCTCGGCTGCTCTTAGATCACCACCATAAAGGCCGAGATCCCCATCGACGACGCAGACAAGTGTCAGGTAGGGGAAGTGATAACCTTTAGCAGCGATCTGGGTGCCGATAAGGATATCGACCTCGCGCTCCTGAACGGCTGCGATCAGCTCAGCTGCTGCTCCAGGTCCGCTCAAGGTGTCGCTTGCCATCACGCCTTGGCGGGCACCCGGATAAAGTCGCTTTACCTCCTCCGCCAAACGCTCCACGCCGGGACCGCAGGCAGCTAGGCTATCTTGCGATTCGCATTCGGGACAGCTGGATGGCAAAGCGATGGTATAGCCACAGTGATGGCATTGAAGTCGCGCTAGAAGGCGATGCTCGACCAGCCATGCTGTGCAGTTCGGGCATTGCAGACGGTGCCCGCAGGTCCGGCAAAGCGTAAGCGGTGCATAACCCCGGCGATTCAAGAAAAGCATCGCCTGTTCGCCTTCGCCCAAAGTCTCGGAAATTGCGCCACGCAGTGCTGTTGAAAGCCAGCTTTGCCCGGCAGCCCCCGGGACCCCTGGATGGCGCAGTGGCTGGTCACGCCGCAAGTCCACAACTTCGATCTCGGGTAGTTCCGCGACGCCGTGACGCTGGGTGAGTTTTAGTTGCTGATAGCCCTTGCGCTCGACATTAACCAGGGTCTCGAGCGACGGTGTGGCAGACGCGAGCACAACGGGGAAATTCCCGAGCCGCCCCAAAACGACGGCCATATCGCGTGCATGATAATGAACGCCTTCTTCCTGCTTGAAAGAAGTGTCGTGTTCCTCATCGACGACAATGAGGGAGAGGTCCTGAAATGGCAAAAAAAGTGCCGAGCGCGCGCCGACAACGATCTTTACCCGGTTCTCCGATATCGCCCGCCAGGTCTCGCGCCGTTCTTTTTGCCCAAGATCGGAATGCCAAACCGCAGGCAGAGCACCGAACCGGCGTGCAAAGCGATCGAGCCACTGCGAAGAGAGCGCGATTTCCGGCAAAAGAACCAAAGCTTGGCCGCCCTTGCGCAAGACATCGGCGATCGCTTCAAAATAAACCTCAGTCTTTCCCGATCCCGTAATGCCGTCGAGAAGCGTTACGCTGGAGCGGCTTTGGTGTAGTTCACCGCAGAGCGCTTTTGCAGCATCGGCCTGTTCGCATGAGAGTTCGGGACAATTCCACTGCCAATCCGGCTCCGCAAACCGCCGACGCTGTTCCACCTCCACTCGCCTAAGGACGCCTGCTGCCTCAAGCCCTTTTATGACGGAACTCGAAACCCCGGCTTCACGCGCCAAATCTGCCAATGGCAACGCTGGCCCGTCGGCGAGCCCCTCCAAAACCCGGCGTCGCGCGGGGGTTAAGCGCAAACCTTCCAACTTTGCTTCATTATTTACCGGTTCATAGAGCGCGATACGACGTGGCAGCTCCAAAGCTTCACGCGTATTCAAGGCCATCCGTAAAACATTACCAGGTGGCGCCAAATAATAGGCGGCAAGCCATTCGATGAAGCGTCTTGCGGTTTCGGTGATTGCGGCCACGGGCAAACGCTCAATCACGGCCTTCAAGCGACTTTCCGGAAGTGGTGGACCATCGCGCCCCGCATTCAAGCGGTCATCCTCCCACACGACCCCCAAAACCTCCCGCTTCCCCAAAGGCACGGTCACGATATCGCCGGGCTGCAGCATCGTTTCAGGGAGCGTAATATAGTCGTAGCTGCCCTCCAACGGGAGAGGCAAGAGAACTGAAACGCGTTGACCGAGACCGAGATCTAAGGCCTCATCCTCTTTTTTGTGGGTGCTGGTGTGCGACTCGGGCATGAGATACACTCTAGACGAGACGCCCGCGACGGGCTATCAGCGATAGGATCAACAAGCGGTTTTGAGAAGGGTGGCCAATGCGTTTTTTCATAGACACAGCCGATGTAGCGGAAATACGCGATTTAGCGGCAACCGGATTAGTGGATGGTGTCACTACGAATCCTTCTCTCGTTGCAAAAACTGGCCGGGACTTTAACGAAATCCTGCGGGAAATCTGCTCTATTGTACCAGGTCCGGTATCTGCCGAGGTCACAGCGATGGAGTGGGAGGCCATGGTTGCCGAAGGGCAAAAACTTGCAGCCGTTGCTGAAAATATCACCGTTAAGGTGCCCCTTACCCCCGATGGACTTAAGGCCTGCAAGCGCCTTTCCGACGAAGGCATAAAGGTCAATGTGACGCTTTGCTTCTCCGCAGCCCAAGCACTGCTTGCTGCCAAGGCAGGCGCCTCATTCATTTCTCCCTTCGTCGGACGTCTCGATGATATTGGGCAAGATGGCATGGGACTGATCGCCGAGATCGTCGAAGTCTATTCAGCCTATCCAAATATCACGACGGAGGTCCTCGTCGCCTCAGTCCGCAATTCAGGCCATGTGATCGAGGCCGCCAAGCTTGGCGCTGAAGTCGCAACCATACCGCCTGGGGTATTGCGCGCGATGTACCGTCACCCCTTAACCGATAAGGGGCTGGAGGCATTTTTGGCGGATTGGGCGAAGACCGGGCAAAGTATTTTAGAGGAAAGCTCAGCGGAAACCTCGGCAAGCGGATCATCCGGAGGCTCAAATGCCGAAACCGAACGACGCCGTGCCTAAATCGGGCAAAAAGGCCCCGAAAAATCCGGCGACGCAGCGACCCGGATCCATCACCCACGATCAAGTGGTGGCCTATCTGCGCAAAAACCCTGAGTTTTTTATGGAAAACCCAGACTTGCTGGATGGGCTCGAACCACCTAGTCGAAGTCAAGGCGACGCGATCGTCGACTTTCAGCATTCGATGGTGCAAAGGCTGCGCTTGGATGTCGAAAAGCTGACGGACTTGCGCAACGAGCTCCTCTCTGCGGGTCGCTCGAACTTAACCAGCCAAGACCGCATCCATAGGGCCATTTTGGCATTGCTGGAGGCGGCGACCTTCGAGCAATTCATCGAGCGCGTGACCACCGACCTTGCGGTTATCTTGGACCTGGATTTGGTTGTCCTCGGCGTTGAACAGTCTGAAGATGCCTTTCCCGCACAGCCGCCCCTTGGTATCAGTCGCTTAAGCAACGGGGTGATTACAGACATTTTAGGTCCCAAAGGGCAGACCCTGCTTCGCGCCACACCAAAAGGCGACCCCGAAATTTATGGTGCAGGTGCGGGTCTTGTTAGTTCAGAAGCCCTTTTGCGCTTGAACATAGATAGCAAGGCGCCTGATGCATTATTGGCCTTGGCTTCACGCGATGAAAATAAGTTCGCCAATAATCAGGGGACTGAACTCTTGAGCTTTCTTGCGCGGGTTTTGGAGAATTGCTTTCGAGGATGGCTCAGTCTGAAAACCAACTAATCGTCCCGACGTCGCCCGATCTGGGTAAAGCGCTTTCCGGCTGGCAGGCGTGGCTCACCCATGAAAGACGCGTTTCGCCCCATACACTCGATGGATATCGCCGCGACCTCTTTACATTCTTGACGTTTTTAGTCTCGCACCGCGGCGGACCTCAAAGCTTGCAAGACCTTGCCGAGTTAACGGCTGCTGACTTTCGCGCCTATCTAGCCGAACGCGCGCGCAGAAACATGAAAGCTTCATCCAGCAACCGGGCGCTTAGTGTCGTCCGTGGCTTTTTTCGCTGGCTGCAAAAAAATGGCCTGGCCGAGAACAGTGCGATTGTTACGCTCCGCGGGCCAAAGGGAGAGCAAAGCCTACCCAGGGCCCTAACGACCTACGAAGCTAAGACGGTCATGGAGGAAGTAGGCGCCGGTGCCACAGAAGATTGGATCGCCAAAAGGAATAGCGCAGTCGTTTTGCTGCTCTACGGTGCTGGCCTGCGCATTGGCGAGGCTCTCTCGCTCCAAGGGGCTGACACACCGGCAATCGGCCAGGATTCTTGTCGCATCGTAGGTAAAGGCCGAAAGGAGAGAATTGTCCCCCTCCTTAGCATCGTACCAGAGGCCATTGCAGCCTACCGCGATGCCTGTCCTTATTCTATAGCAGACGATGAGCCACTTTTTCTGGGCGCGCGTGGGGGGCCGCTGCGAGCCAGAATTGTCCAGCTATCTTTGCAGAAATTGAGACGGCAACTGGGTCTTCCTGAAACAACGACACCGCATGCGCTGCGTCACTCCTTTGCCACGCATCTTTTAGCAGGCGGTGGTGACTTGCGTGTCATCCAGGAACTTTTAGGCCACGCTTCCCTCTCCACCACACAGCGCTATACCGCCGTCGATGCCGCAGCCCTAATCAAAGTTTATGAGAAAGCCCACCCGCGCGCAGGCTAGGGTTCCGTGATATCTACTCCACGTGGTCCGATGCGCCACACCAATAGAGCGCCGAGAGCGACGATGACCCCCGCACTCATGAAGGCGAAACCCCAAGCACTCGAAACTTCAGGCCCGCCACCCGAACCAAGCACCCAGCCAAAAATAACAGGCCCAGCGCTTGCGCCTGCAAAACCAACGAAGGAGTGAACGGCCATAGTCGCCCCCCTTTGCCCTTTAAAGGCATTGGTCACCGCACCCGATGTCACCGAGGCAGATTCGCCCGTCACCGTGCAGGCGTAAAGCACCATAATTACGAGGAGTAGAGGAAAAGAAAGCGAGCCCGCAAACCCAATGACGCAAGCCAACAACGCGGAAAGTGTCATGACGACGATCACCGTTCCCCGCCGCCCAAAGCGACCGGAAATTTCATTGCCCAGGACGCTCGCAGGCAAGCCCAGCATGATCAGAATCCCAGCGATCATCGTGGCTGACCAGTCTGCCCCAAGCGTACCTGGAGCCTGAAGGCTTTGCGCGAACACAAGAAAGGCCACAAGCCAACTACGGACGGCGAAAAGCTCCCATGCGTGCGCGCCGTAAGCCAGGATATAGGCGAGTGCCCGGCGATTGGCCAAAACCGGCCTGAAATCGAGCAACGCACCATGACTTTGGCGTGGCTCGGGGGCTTGCCGACCCGAAAAAATCAAAATCAGAAGAAATGAAAGACTGGGCCCAAACGCCAACAGCGCTATGGATAGCCGCCAGCCAAGCTCGCTCTCAAGGGCGCCAACGGCCAATATCGAGAGCGCCGAGCCAAATGAAGATATTGCCGTATAAAATCCTACCGCACGCGATGCCTTATTCTCCGGTAAGCGGTCGGTCAGGGCCTTTAGACCTGGCATATAGGTTCCGGCCAATCCCACACCACTTAAGACCTGAAAACCAGCCGCAGACCAAAACCCCTCCGCCAAACTTGCAAAACCCAACAAGGCGAGGATGGCCAGGATCGCAGAGCCGAGAAAGACCCACCTGGCATCTATTCTGTCTGTCAGGCTCGCGAGCAGCGGCACAGCCGTCATGTAGCCGATGAAATAGGCCCCGGTCAGCCACCCCGCCTCGCTACTGGAGAGCGACCAAAGGTCAAAGAACAGCGGCAATAACCCCGGTACCGCCCCAAATCCGGCGAGCGAGAACATCTGCGCTAGACAAAAAACGATACTCAGGCGCGTTTGCGACAAGCAAGCCCCCCGGCATTCTCCTAAAACTAATTTTTAAACTTACAGCACCTCCATTCATCCGTCACGCCGCGCCCTTTTCTCATCATGCTCCACTTGTCGCTGGATCCAAGACTGAGAAGGCGTGAAAGGCACAAGGAATTGAGGGGAGCGGGCAGCTCATGCCCAGCCCCTTCTCGCCGACGCTACCCCTCTCTCCAATCGAGAGTGTGAGCCACTTTCCGATAGGGATGATTTCAGGGATGGAGTGCGCCCACACCACCATATTGCGGATCTCCCCATGCCGTCATCGTGCCATTCGGCTTAACGGCGAGAAAAACCTTTTCATTCGAATAAATTTTGCTATAGCCGCTATCGGTT
>CAXMNO010000497.1:0-3740 GCA_964194655.1 uncultured Acidimicrobiia bacterium | reverse complement strand
TTCGCAAGCTCGACCGCGCCAACAGCCTCGCGCACGGCTTTGACCTCGCCTGCCACATAGTCATGGGCGCGCGAACGCTTGAAGGTTGGTTCTTCATGCGCGTCTTCTGGGTTGTCAGCGAACCAAAGAACGCTTTCGAGGCCAAAGCCATCACCCATGACAGCCCCGCGCGCCACAAGGCGGTCATAGAGCGCTGTGGTCTTTTGGCGGCGCCCCTTAGGCAGCGTTTCGTTCGGGAAGGTCAGGATAAAGCGGCGCTCGTAGTTCTCGGACGATTTGATGGTGCCGTAATCGGGTGTGGCGTAGTCACCGAAGCGCGCCACATCCATTGCCCAGACATCGATCGAGGGTTCGCCATCCATCATCCACTCAGCCATGCAGAGCCCAACGCCGCCACCCTGGCAGAACCCGGCCATCACACCGACGGCGACCCAGTAATTGCGCATACCAGGAACCGGCCCGATCATGGGATTGCCATCGGGGCCAAAGGTAAAGGGCCCGTTGATCATGTCTTTAATGCCAGCGCGCCCAAGGGCTGGAATACGCTCAAAGCCCAATTCCAGCCGGTCGGCGATGCGATCGAGGTCTGGCTGGAGCAGTTCGTGCCCAAAATCCTGCGGCGTGCCTCGGACCATCCAGGGGGTGGAGCTTGGCTCGTAAGTTCCAAGCAACATGCCTTGGCGTTCCTGGCGGAAATACATATTGCCTTCGTAGTCGATGCCAGCAGGCAGGCGGTCATCGGGATCGCGTTCGACGATTTCGGGGATTGCCTCGGTGATGAGATAGTGATGTTCCATCGGCTGAACGGGAAGGTGGAGGCCAGCCATATGTCCAACCTCGCGCGCCCAAAGGCCACCGGCGTTCACGATCATCTCGGCATGGATGTTGCCTTTGGTCGTGATCACATCCCAAGTGCCATCCGGGCGCTGGTTGGTCTCGACCACTGCTGTGTGAGTATAGTAGTTGGCGCCGTAATGCTTGGCCGATTTGGCATAGGCATAGGTCACACCAGAGGGGTCGATATCGCCGTCGAGCGGGTCCCAAAGAGCAGCGATATAGTGGCTGGGATCGATCAAGGGGTGACGGCGCGCTGCCTCCTCAATCGAAATGAACTCTTGATCGAGGCCCATGTAGCGGGCCTTGGAACGTTCGCGCTTCAAGTAATCGTGCCAGTCTTCGTTGGAGGCCAGATAAAAACCACCCGTTGAGTGCATACCCACCGACTGGCCGGAGGTTTCCTCAATCTCCTTATAAAGATTGATGGTGTAGCCTTGCAGGCGCGAAATATTTGGGTCGGAGGAAATCGTATGAATTTGCCCCGCCGCGTGCCAGGAGGAACCGGAGGTCAGCTCCGAACGCTCCAAAAGCACGACGTCTTTCCAGCCGAACTTTGCCAGATGGAAAAGGATGGAACAGCCAACGACCCCGCCGCCGATGATCACGACTTTCGCATGTTCTTGCATGAGACGAATTCCCTAATTTCTTCTAGGACAGCGGTTCAGTACCAGCTATCCGGCATGGATTCTTTTTTCCTCGCGATGAAGGCTTTTAGTTCCTCATCTTTGGCTGGGTCGAGGGGTGGTGGCTCATATTCGTTCAAGAGGCGATTCCAGCGCTCGTAAGCGCGCCTGGCCGCATCTTTTTCGCCCTTTTCTTCCCACTGCTCGACCGATTCAGAGTCTGACAGCACGGCGTCATAATAAGCGGTTTCATAGTTGGCCATCGTGTGACCGCAGCCGAGGAAATGGCCACCCGGCTCGACCTCGCGGTAAGCATCCCTCGCAAGCGCGTTTTCGTCCGTCTTCAAACCGCCCATGAGCACCTGTATGGCGCCCGCTCGGTCCACATCCAAAACAAGCTTTTCAAAGCCGATGGAAAGACCGCCTTCCATCCAGCCTGCTGCATGCAGAATAAAATTCGCGCCCCCCAAGACCGTAGAGTGCAGGGAATCAGCACTCTCGTAGGCCGCTTGCGCATCTGGAACTTTGGAGGCTGTCAAGGCGCCACCGCATCGCAGCGGCACGCCCAAACGCCGGGCCAATTGGCCAATCGCATAGTTAGACATTGTGGCTTCGGGCATACCGAAGGTGGGGGCACCGGACTTCAAGCTCATGGAAGAAAGGAAGTTGCCGAGGATAAAGGCTGACCCAGGCCGGACGAGCTGTGTATAGGCTCCGCACGCCATGCCTTCGGCTAGCGCTTGGGCGAGGGCGGCCGCCGTCGTCACCGGCCCCATCGCACCGCCCAGGATAAAAGGTGCGACGATAATGCCCTGATTGGCCCCGTTGTAGGTCTTAATCGCCTCCGTCACCACTCTATCTACCAGCATGGGGGAATTGGTGTTGACGTTCCCCATGATCACGACTTTTTCTTCCATCGCCTCGGCACCATGAAGAATACGCGCCATGGCAACGCAGTCTTCCGCCCGCGATTTCTCGGTGATCGCGCCAAGGCTCGGCTTTTCGCTATAGCGCATGTGGGTATAGAGCATATCGAGGTGGCGCTTATTCACCGGCAGGTCACAAGGCTCACACGTCACAAAACCCGAGTGGTGTAGCGATGGCAGCATGGCGGTGATCTTCACCAGCTTTTCAAAATCTACTAATGAGCCATAGCGCCGCCCACCCTCGATATCGCGCACGAAGGGGGCACCATACATTGGCGCGAAGGTGACATTCCGCCCACCGATGCGAACGGATTTCGCCGGATTTCGCGAATGCTGGGTGAATTCAGAGGGGGCGGTCTTCAGCAATTCGCGCGCCATGCCCTTGGGCAGGCGCACCCGCGTCTCCTTGACGTCGGCCCCGGCGTTACGCCAAATCTCAAGCGCCTCCGGGTCTTCTCTGAACTCAATACCGATTTCCTGCATCAGCCAATCGGCTTGTTCCTCGATTTCAGTGAGCGCGCTTTCGTCCAGGAAATCGAAGTAGGGGATCTTGCGCGTGATATAGGCAGGCGCGGTGTCGATCCCCAAGGCCTCCTTGCGCGCGCGTTTGGCCGCACGCCCCCCACCTTGTGCGCCTCGCGTTCTCGCCGCAGCCTTTGTCATTCTTGCCTCCCCTTTGGCACCCAACCCACCCATGATCCTAGCTGCGGAAAATGGCTGCGTGAATAGGGCTTGTGATCCTTGAAAATTCTTTGGCTTTGCCATAAAAAAATTTATATCAAAACTTCGCCAGCTCATTCCCTCTGCAGGGGCGCGATTGGCTGCTGGGCCAGGTCTAAGCGCACTTATTCCTCAATAAGATAGCGCACGATCCGGTCGTTGTAGGTATCGGAGAACCAGACGTCCTTGCCTCTGACCGCAACGCCTTCTGGCCGATCGAAGAGGTTTGGGCCAAGGCCCGCGTCACGTTCGCCCAAAACCAAAAGTAGCTCGCCATCCGGGGCCAGGACCTTGATGCGGTTGGTGTATTTGTCCGCAACATAGAGCCGCCCTTGGTCATCGAAATCGAGGTAGCGGGGCCCATCGAAGTGATAGGGCGGGCCTTCCAGAATTTGTAGAACTTCCAACTCCTGGCTCACCTGCACCAGGCGGTCGTTGCCCGCATCTGCAATCCAGATCGTGCCATCCGGGCCGACGGCCAGATCATGCGGGGCGGAAAGGTGCCCGGCTTCTGCAACACTTTGGCCCTCATCAAAGATCTCGACATTGCCTGAGCCGGCGCCGGTTGCGTAGATGCGCCCTGATGGGTGCACGGCAACGCCTTCAGGCCGCGAGATGGCCCCGGTCAATTCCC
>CAXMNO010000496.1:0-3465 GCA_964194655.1 uncultured Acidimicrobiia bacterium | reverse complement strand
TCTATTTTGTGAGGCGATCGAGGGCTTTTGATGGAGAACGTCTGGGAATTTCGCGGACTGCTTCTCGAAGGCGCGGGAGTAACGATCCTGGTCGGGCTCTGCTCGCTCGTAATCGCAGTTGTGTTAGGCTTTTTAGGTGCTTGGGCCAAGCTTTCAAAATCACTCGTCGCCAACAAATTTGCCAATGCCTACACGACGCTTATTCGCGGCGTTCCAGATCTTGTTTTGATGCTGCTACTTTTTTATGGCGGCCAACAGCTTTTGAATGATGTCGGTCATTCGACTGGGCTTTGGGGCTATGTCGACATTAATCACTTTACGGCAGGTGTCGGCACAATCGGTTTCATCTTCGGCGCCTATATGACGGAAACTTTCCGCGGCGCCATTCTGGCCGTCCCGCGTGGTGAGATTGAGGCGGGAATCGCCTGCGGCATGTCGCCCTTGCAGGTATTTTTGCGCGTTATCTGGCCTCAAATGGTCCGTCATGCACTCCCCAGCTTTACCAATAACTGGCTGGTCATGATCAAGACGACAGCGCTGGTTTCGGTCTTAGGCCTGCACGAGCTGGTCTATAACGCGAATGCCATTGGCCGAAAATTTCGCGACCCCTTCACCTTCCTCCTTGTCGTGCTGATTCTCTATTTGATCCTGACCGCCGTATCGGAGCTTGGCCTCAGGCGGTTGGAACGGAGATACTCCGTCGGCATTCGGAGGTCTTGAGCCATGGCTGCGGATGGAAGTGCAGTCTGGGTCGATAAAGTCTGGTTGGATTGGGGTGTGCTCGACTGGAATTTGGTCGTCCAGCACTATCCTATTTTTGTCGAAGGTGTATGGACCACCCTTTATCTCACCTTCCTTGCTCTTGCTATTGGCTGGATCTTCTCAGTTCCGCTTGCTATTGCGCGTGCGGGAAGGCATCCATTTTTTAACCGTCCTATTTGGTGTTTCACATATTTCTTTCGCGGTACGCCGCTGCTGGTACAGGCCTTTTTAATCTACTACGGCCTTGGCCAATTTGAGGCCGTACGGGAAAGCTTCCTTTGGCTGATTTTGAAAGATGGCAGATGGTGCGCACTGATTGCCTTTAGCTTGAATTCAACAGCATATCAGACAGAAATCCTGCGCGGCGCGATTGAAGGCGTTCCCTTTGGCGAGGTCGAGGCAGCCAAAGCTTGCGGCATGTCCCCTTGGCTGCGTCTAAGACGGATTATTATACCCTCCGCTTTAAGGCGGGCGCTGCCGATGTACTCGAACGAGGTCATTTTCATGCTGCACGGCTCCGTCGTTGCCAGCACGATCGCCGTCAACGATATCCTAGGGTCCGGCAGATGGATCAACGGAAAGTATTATGTTGCTTACGAGGGCTTTATTTCCGCTGCGATTTTGTACATGATCATAGTCTATTTCATCTCGCGCGGTTTCAAATATTTGGAACACCACGGTCATAAACATCTGCGGGCGCGTGAAGCCACCTAGTTTTTTGGATCGCGAGCTTTGCAGTATTCTCTGCCAAACATTGGCTATCTTACCTTCATCGCTGAGCAAAAGCGTTTTCTCGCCTTTGGCTTCCTGATGGCTTTTGTCTCGAGCGCTGGGCAGACTTTCTTTATTGGCGCCTTCGGTCCATCGATCCGTGCTGAATTCGATATCTCCCACGGCACGTGGGGCGGCATCTATATGCTTGGGACCTTGATGAGTGCGGCCTTTCTGCCATGGACGGGCCAGCTTTTCGACCGCATGACCCTGCCGCGCTTTGCCGGTGTTGTTGCGCTTGCGCTTGTGATCGCCTCCACCTTTATGTCCAATGTTCCAAACGTGGTTTTGCTCGTCTTCGCGATTTTCTTGCTTCGGCAAAGTGGCCAAGGTCTCGCGAGCCACATTGCCTCTACATCTATGGCCTATCGCTATCGCAAGAACCGCGGCAAGGCTATCGCGATTGCACTGCTCGGTTTTTCCGCAGGCGAAGCACTGCTCCCCCTTTTGGCTGTGATGGCCATTGCCGCTTATGGTTGGCGTGCGACATATAGCGGCGTCGCGGTAATCTTGGCGATCTTCCTGCCACCGCTTCTCTGGTACCTGCTGCGAGAGCGCCCCGCGCGCAAATCCGATGCTCTTGAGGAACACACGGGAAGTCCTGAAGTTGCGTCTTGGACCAGAAGACAGGTTTTGCGCCATGGGCCCTTTTACCTCGTGCTCCCTGCGGTCCTGACACCTTCCTTTATCGATACCGCGCTTTTCTTTCACCACTTGCCCCTGGCTGAAGCCAAGGGGTGGAGTGCGGCTTGGATCACCGGTAATTACTGGGTTTTCGCGGTTGGAACGGTTTTCGCCTCGATCGTCTTCGGGCCTTTGATCGACCGATTTTCGGCGCTTCGTCTCTTGTCAGTTCTTTTAGCCCCAATGACTCTGGCTATGGTCGTTCTTTGGCAGTTCACCCACCCCTTTTGGGCCATGCCCTACCTGCTATTTTTGGGGGTCGGCACGGGCATCACCTTCACCGTCGTGACCGCCCTTTGGGCCGAGCTTTATGGTCCAGCCCATCTGGGTGCGATCCGCTCGCTTACAGCCGCGCTCTCTGTATTTGCCTCGGCCTTGGGGCCACCCGTCATGGGCTTTTTAATGGACTGGGGTTTCACTGTTGAGACGATTTGCGCCTTCTTCGCTCTCTATTGCGTGATGGCGAGTGTTCTCCTCTACTTCGGGATCAAGCACTATCGTCGCCCACGCCTGCTTAGTAACCCCGCTTGAAATCAACGACGTAGCGAAGCCCCTCCCCCGCCTCGAAGCGTGCGATAGATTCGCCAACAGAGAGAATTGCCGTATCGGGGATCGTCGGTGCCGAGGCGTGCGGCGTGACGGCGATCTTCGGGTGCTTCCAGAAAGGATGGTCGGCAGGCAAGGGTTCTTCTTCGAAAACGTCGAGCGCGGCGCCTGCAAGGTGTCCTTCATCCAAGGCCGCCATCAAGTCACTTTCGACCAGATGGCCACCACGCGCGCAATTGATGACATAGGCACCGCGTGGCAATTGCTGGAAAAGGGAGGCATTTAAAATGCCCCGCGTCGAGGGCGTTAGCGGCAATAGGCACACCAAAACTTGCGAGAGTGTAAGCATCTCGGCCAGCCGTTGCGCCCCGGCATAGCACCTCAAGCCCTCGATATCTTTAGGTGTGCGGCTCCAACCAGCGACGTCATACCCGATGTGCTTTAGAAGTTTCGCAGCGCAAAGCCCAAGCTCTCCCAGACCCAAGATACCAACTTTCAACTCCCACGGCGGACAATAGGGGAGCGGCTGCCATTCCCCCCTTCGTTGCTGTGCCGCATAGTCGTCAAACCGCTTATTGAAGGCCAGGACCCGAGCCGCAACAAATTCGACCATGGCCGAGGTCATCCCTCGCTCTACCATCCGAACCACGGGAATATCGGGGAGTTCAGGGTCGCTCTTCAAATGATCGACGCCCGCCCAAA